>WTKB01000166.1 GCA_011524575.1 Aquimarina sp. | reverse complement strand
ATTTCGTAGCACTCAAAATAGAGTGATTGAAATTTTTCTATCTTATTTTTGAATCCCTTGCATTGAGATTCGTTTGAATGATTCAGTGAACCAGATATGCTTCTCATACTTTTTCTGCTGAATTTTCAAAAGCGCTTTATCAAATTCTTTAAATTTAATAATGTATATCCTTTAAATTTCTGTAAATAAAAAACTTAAAGGATATATCTTTAAGTTACGCTAGTTGGTTTTTAAGGATTTTTAAGGATTCCTTAAATATTCTTCATTTATGTTTTTATTATTGATCTGAGTATAATCAGTGTTGTATTTCAAGAAGTTGTCTATGTTAGACTGTTTTTTAATTTTTTTATTTAACTCTCTTGATGTATTATCAATCCACTTAAGCGCCTTTTTTACATCGCCACCTTTTAGATCTGCTAGTTCATAATTAGAAAACTCTGAAAATTGAATTTTTGGGTCTTGAAAAATTAATTCTAATAATTGTTTTTGATTTGGTGTAATTTCATTTTCTATAGAGCTTCCATTTACCAGCTTTAGAGTTATTTTATTAAACTCCTTATTTAGATACATATTTGAGATTTTCTCTTTATAGTTTCCATCTTTTTGTTTTTTCAGAATTTCTTCTTTTTTCAAGAAGATATCTTTACCTTTAAAATCAACAGTCCCATCATCAATAAAAGATTCTTCGTATGCGGTAATCACTTCTCTTTTTAGGAACGCTTCGTATTCATCGCTATGTATTGTGTCCATGGTCATTTTTCTATATTCCTCGGCTTCCTGTTCATTGAATGCTTGAACATTATGTACGGTATCTTGATTAATTTTTTTGATTTTTTGAAATACACGTAGCTCATGGATAACATCATATATTAGTTTGATTTTGAAGTTACGTCCCCAAAGTTTATTCACCTGCTCCCTGAATTCTTCTGAATAATGATCAAAATCAAGGCTATTATAATGATCTTTTTCTGAGTCACCTGTTGTTTTAGGCGGAGTCAAGTATTCCTTAACAATTTTATTCCACTTCTTTTCAATTTTAGTATTAAGTTCCTTATTATAACTACGTGAACCATTGATCGACATATCGGTAAAAAACTGAACAGACGTTCCGGTACTCCATTTTTTTTGGTTGAGCTTCTTACTAAGTGCTTGCTCTTCGCCTATTTGGTATTCAATCTCGGTAATACTCCTTAGTTGTCTTATTAAAAAAGAAAAAAGTAGCTGAGCATCTTCATTTTCAAATTCCAATAGTTCATATTCATCCTTTTTTTTGATTGATTTATATAGATCTATTCTTTCAGTGTGTTTCTGAGCCAGAGTATACGGGATATCATCAAGAATTTTTTTCATTTCCTTGAGAGAAAATTCATTAAATATTGAATCAGGGTGGTATAAATTATTCATACTTCTATTATATCAATCCTTATGCCTTCATAAAGAAAAACACTCAAAATTGTGTAGTTTTCAGTGGGGCGAAAGTAATCATTTAAGACCTTATTTATTTTTTTTGATTGCGCAGATTGCACCCTATACCTATATATTGATATATATGCTGTATCGAGGATATACCCCCTCTATATCTATCAATATTCACTATCATCAATTTGTATCCTTGCAGAGTAAAGAAATGTAAGAACCTTAGTAATCAAATAACTCACTCATACTCACTTCTAATGTTTCCGCTATTTTTTCAATGGTAATAAGGCTAATATTACGTTCACCACGTTCAATACCTCCGACATAGCTTCTGTCTAATCCAGACTTTAGAGCAAAGTCCAACTGTGATGAAATACCTTTCTCTTTTCTTAGGATCTGTACTCGTTTACCAAATTTCTTTAGGGTTGTAGACCGTGCTTTCATGTCTTAAGCGTATCGGTATGATGACGATAATACGACGGACTATAAGTATCTTTTTTTGCACGAGTGTGATAAGGTGATTTATATGGAACGTAAGTCAGATATTAGATCAAAGTTATTCTTTTATGCGATGATACCTGCATTGGGAAGTAATAATACTTGGAGGGCTTATGGCTTTAAAAAGCGTCCCCGATATGGCTCATTTGTGGCAAAAATGTTTCCTCGGAAATATGAGCTGCAGGAGTTTATTAATCAAGAGCTTTTTATCTTGGGATTTGTAGATGTTTTGGTTGGAATACAGTATTCTCATGTTTCTAATGAAGACAAGGCGTTGCTTGTTGCTAGTCTTTTTGATTCCTTTCTGTATTACTCACCAAAGTCAAGAAATATGGGTTTTATTGATGCTGTTTTTGTTACATTTCTTGATCATAAAAATCCAGCAGAAAAAAGGTTTAGTACAAGTATGCTCAAGAGGTCTAAATCAATGAGCAAAATAAATCAAAGTAAATATATTTATGGGACTCAGGTGTTAATGTATGACGATGCAAAAAACTATTTTTTCATTGATAGTGAAAAAATTATTGATTTAATTCGCTCTAATCCTGTACCCAAGATTTTTGATTTCTACGATGTAGACCCTATCGAAGAAAACAGAAGTTTTCGTTTGCTGCTGCAGGAAATGGAAATAGATTAGATATATATTTTTGCATTTATGTAAGCTCGTCAAGGTGTCTATGTTATAAGTATTAATTATTCGTTTCAGCGCGACATGTGTCGATTTATCAATTAAAAAACCATGAACATTTATTTTATTATTTCGATATTTTCTTTTCTTGCCTGTATGGTTATCCCGAGGCGAAATGCTGTTGGTGCAAATATTATAGGAATATTAAGTATTATATGGATTGTAACTTTGGTTGTTGGAATTATTAAACTTTTCTAGGAAATCCGTAAAAGTTTCTGTCTGGCTTCAGTATTATTAATATTAAACTATAAAAGCAAATAAACTATGAGCAACTACAGTAGGGCACTAGAGTTATACCAAGAGTATTTAGAAATTAGAGATGAGGCGTTTGGTCTTAAAAATGGAAAAACAAATATTCTAAGATCACTTGTACAAGCCTTCAAAACAAAAAACTATTCTTCTCTTGTTTGTCGTGGTGAAGTTCTCATGGAAGAATTAAACTCACTTAACATTCCTCATGATATGAATGATAGCTCTAATGAAGAAGTTGAGGATTTTCTAGAGGTATTTTCAACAGCACTAGGTGGATTTAACATTTTGATGGGAATTCGATTAGAAGAAGTTAGAGCTCAACAGCATTCCGACAGATCAAAATATTTTGAACTTTTTCGAAAATATACAATGGTCCACCAACTTGCAGAATCACATTATCTAAACTATCTAAAAGAGACTTATTAGATAGATCTATGTTTACTAATCAATCAAAAAATATATGACTACAATTATCTTTTATATCATCCTCATTGGATTAAAGTTAACAGGTGTTATTACCTGGAGCTGGTGGCTTGTACTTATTCTTCCAATTATTATTGGAATTATTGGCTTATTCCTTCCTTCTGAAAACTCATATGGAAGTAGAAAATGATAAAAAACTACCATGGGATTGGCAATTAATAGTAATAGCCATTATCATCAAATTATTTATCTCAGGTGATCTTATAGGTTCACTTGCTTCAGCCATATTACTTGGTGGGAGTTATCGATTACTCAAGAATCGATGGATTGAAAGTACCTTTGTATCGGTAATATTAACAATACCTCTTGCTATGTTGTTTATGACTCCTGTGGTCTTATTAAAAATGGTAAGCCCTGAATTAGGAAATCAAACTACTCCTTCAGTCGTTGAGGTTTCATCACCTCAAACCGATCTGATTGCCATTAAGGCAGAAGAGATTAATAATCGACTTAACGATCTCATGATGGAGGCAAATAATATTGAGTATAATCGTAAGGCAAAAGAGCTTTATAACGATGCTCTGGGCTATCGAGCAGAATTACTTCCATTTAGGGAATTTGAAGAAAATAGAGAGTATTTTATTTATATCGAGAATCTTTTAGAATTTCTTTCCTTTAGTTCAGAGATGTCATTTGCAAGCCCTCATGATCTGGAGCAGGGCGAGCTTATCTTAAATAAGCTAAATAATTCAATTCAAAAACTAGAACAACAATCATTATGAAAACATTCACAGTCATCGCTGTTATTTGTGTAGGTATTATTGGCTTCTATTTCTATTCAAATGGTAGAGTAGATAATACGTCAGTACAGCAAACTCAATCCAAAATCGTTTACGTTAAGTATCGAGATGCTGGACCAGTAGATCTGAATCATCCAGACTTTGAATATCAAGATACCTTAAAGAGTTCATTCGTCGGTGGTGCCTGGTATGACTATACTGAAGATTATATGATTATCAAACTTCGAGATACCTACTATCACTATTGTGATCTTCCTTCTTCAATCTGGAGCTCATTCCAAAAAGCAAACTCTTTTGGTTCTTTTTATGAATCAAAAATCCAAGGTAATTATTCGTGTCGGAACCAAGAGGTGCCGAGTTATTAAAGAGAAATATGAAACAAAATAAGATATTGCCATCAATTATTATTAGTATAGGTATATTCCTGGCAGGAGTAGCGGTTTCGCTAGCAATTTTTTACACTCAATCATTTCAGATAGAAGTAGAGAGTAATCAATTTGTAAAACAACAAAAAATAGATAAAAGAAATAGTTGCTTCGATATGTTCATTGGGCTTAAAAAGGAATATAGTAATGTTGAATTTTGGTATTATAACGAAGGTCTAGACGCATGTTCTCTTACCTTAACTGAAAAGAATGATGACGGGAGCAATAAAACAAAAATTCTTTGGTAAAATTATTTTCTTTTCTGGTAGGTGTGAAGTGTGTAATACGAGTATGCTTCCTGTTGGGTAATAAGTCGATTCTTTTAAATGAATCTGTAAGTATGTAAATTATTGATATGAAAACAGACGAAAATATTGTTTTGTTGATTGTTGCCGGCCTTATCGCTGTCTCTATTCTCTTTGATTTTGTTTCAGAAAAAATGAAATATAAAAGAGGCTATGAAGATTTCTATGAGGTAGGAGTGGATGCTGCTCGTGATGATATGTGGTATTTAGCAGAGGAAAATGGGATTGATGATGGCTGTGACGCTAGATATTCTAGGCTTGGTTTTAAATCCAATCAAAATTTAGAAGTTGAAAAAACTTCTTATAATGATTTATACGGTCCTGATTTCTCAAAAGGATATAACGAGGGAAGCCGAGATGGTTTTAGTGACGGGTATGATGATACTTTTGAAATGCAAGAATATTTTGAAAACTATAACGAAGGATATGAATTAGGTTATGGAGATTGTTGATAATAAATAATATTCGCGCTTACTTAAATCTTAAATTAGATAATTACAAATTATTTCTAACTAGAATATAGATTATTAAAAAAACCATTATGATCTGTACCCCAAAAAGTAGACATGAATAAAAACCATGTCTACTTTTTACTTA
>WTKB01000277.1 GCA_011524575.1 Aquimarina sp. | reverse complement strand
AACAGAGGATGCTATAGTTGAATCTTTTAATGATTTTAAAGAGTTAACTTCCGATGCTTTTTTTAAGATTAATGGTTTGCCTATAGGTGGTGTTTCTATTGGGATTGATGATGACTCTACTTATGTGGCTAAGAATGTAAAAATTGATGATGGTGGTTATGTGTTTGATTTGCATACACCTAATCAAGTTATAAGCGAACTTAGGTTTTATTTGCCAGGTCATCATAATTTAAAAAATGCGATAACTGCATTTGTTATGGCAATAGAGTATGGAGTGCAAGTTGAAAAGTTAAAGATGGCACTACCTAGTTTTAAAGGTATTCAAAGGAGGTTTAGTTATCAGTTAAAATCAGAAAACAAGGTTTATGTAGATGATTATGCACATCATCCTACCGAGATTGACGCATTACATCAAGCAGTAAGAGAAATGTATCCTGGTAAAAAAATTACAGCAATATTTCAACCTCATTTATATAGTAGAACTAAAGATTTTGCTGAAGATTTTGGGAAGAGTTTGTCTAAGTTTGATGAAGTGTTTTTATTGGATATTTATCCTGCTCGTGAATTGCCAATTGAGGGAGTTACTTCGGAATGGTTACTTACTTTAATAGATAATAAAAATAAAAAACTTGTTACAAAAACATCAATGATTGAAGAGGTGAAGCAAACTGATTCACATGTGGTATTAACTGTTGGTGCAGGTGATATTGGTGCGGAAGTTAGTTCAATAAAAGAGGCATTAATGTAATGAAGAAGGTGAACTACATTTTTAGGATAGTTGCTTTGGTATTTGTTTTGGTACTTGTTTCTTTTTTTGCCAATAACCGAAATAATGAAAGAGAAATTATAAGTGAATCTGTTAATTTTGATACGGATGATGCCTTATATATTTCTAAAAATTTAGTTAATAAAATGTTGAAAGAAAGCATGCTTAATGAGCAAACTTTTAACAAAGAAATGATAGATTTGAAAGAGGTTGAAGAGCGAATAGAATCTGAAAAGTTTGTGCAAAAAGCAAATGTATATTTGTCTGTAAATTCAGGTGTTAGAGTTGATATTGAACAAAGAAAGCCTGTTTTAAGGGTTTTCAATAGTGTTCCTTTTTATCTAGATGCATCTGGATTTGAAATGCCAATATCATTGCAGCATTCAGCAAGAGTGCCAGTTGTGTTTAATTTCACTGAAAAACATAAAAATGACTTAGTGAAATTGATCAATTTTATTAATGGAGATCAATTTTTAAAACAACTGGTAGTAAGTGTTGATTGTAAATTGAAAAATGAGTTTCTTTTGAAAATTAGAGATGAAAACTTTTCAGTGAAATTTGGTAGTATTGATAATTTAGAATTAAAGTTTAAAAATTTTAAAGCTTTTTATGTTAAAGCAAAAAAAGACAAACTTTTTACAAAATATAGCAGTGTCAACTTAGAAATTACAAATCAAGTGATTTGTACAAGAATATAATCATGGAACAAAATAAAATTGCAGTAGGATTAGATATTGGAACCACCAAAATTGTTGCTATGGTGGGTCGTTATAATGAATACAATAAACTTGAAATTTTAGGTATTGGAAAATCTGCAAGTTTAGGTGTTCACCGTGGAGTTGTAAATAACATTACTAAAACTACTAAATCAATACAATCTGCTATCAAAGAAGCAGAAGAAGCTGCAGGTATAAAAATAGATAATGTCACTGTGGGTATTGCAGGGCAGCATATTAGGAGTCTTCAACATAGTGATTATATTGTTCGTGAAAATTCTGAGGAAGTTATTGAACAGGAGGATATAGATCAATTATGTCAACATGTTCATAGGTTGACTATGTTGCCTGGAGAAGAAATATTACATGTGTTGCCACAAGAGTTTAAAGTTGATGGTCAGTCAGAAATTACAGAGCCTGAAGGAATGTATGGGTCAAGGCTTGAAGCTAATTTTCATGTAGTATTAGGTCAAATTGTTGCTATTAAGAACATAGGGCGTTGTGTTAAAAGTTCGGGTTTAGGATTGTCAGGAATTACCCTTGAACCTTTAGCCTCATCCAAAGCAGTTTTGTCTGAAGAGGAAAAAGAAGCGGGAGTAGCTTTAATTGATATAGGTGGAGGAACAACAGACCTAGCGATTTTTAAAGATGGAATAATTCGTCATACGGCTGTTATACCTTTTGGAGGAAATGTAATTACAGAAGATATTAAAGAAGGCTGTACTATTATCGAAAAACAAGCTGAGTTGTTGAAGGTTAAATTTGGTTCAGCTTGGCCTGGAGAAAATAAAGAAAATGAAATCGTAAGTATACCAGGTTTACGAGGTAGGGATCCTAAGGAAATTTCGTTGAAGAATCTTTCAAAAATAATTAATGCAAGAGTAGCTGAAATTATTGAGTTGGTTTTTCAGGAGATCAAAAATTATGGCTATAATTCTAATAGTAAAAAACTTATTGCTGGAATTGTTTTAACAGGAGGAGGTTCTCAATTAAAACACTTAAAGCAATTAGTTGAATATATTACAGGTTTAGATACAAGAATTGGATATCCAAATGAATATTTAGCAAGTGATAGTGAGGTTGAGGCAACAAGTCCTTTGTATGCAACTGCAGTTGGTTTGGTTATGAATGGGATTGAATTGAAGTCTAAGATACAATTGACAGATGAAATTGAAAATGAGCAAGAAACAACTTTTCAAAAAGTAGAAAATGAAGAAGTTGAATTTGTAGAAAAGGCAGAAGAAGTTAATGAAAAAGAACCTATTCAAGAGCAAAAAGAAGATAGAAAATCATTGTTGAGTAAATTATCTGAAAAAATTACATCTATAATTGATAATAGTGTAGAATAAAAATTAAAAATTAAAGTCCCCAAATATTATGAATACTCCAGAAGGAAATTCCGATTTTTTACCTTTTGATCTTCCAAAAAATAAATCTAATGTTATAAAAGTCATTGGAGTAGGAGGAGGTGGTAGTAATGCTATTAATCACATGTTTGAACAAGGTATCAAAGGTGTTGATTTTGTGATTTGTAATACAGATTCACAAGCATTAGAAAATAGTCCAATTCCTAATAAAATTCAGTTAGGGGTTTCGTTAACTGAAGGTTTAGGTGCTGGGGCTAATCCTCAGGTAGGAGAACAAGCCGCATTAGAAAGTTATGATGATATAAAAGGTATGTTAGGTTCAAATACGAAAATGGTATTTGTAACTGCTGGTATGGGAGGGGGAACCGGTACTGGTGCAGCACCTATCATTGCAAAAATGGCTAAAGAAATGGATATTTTAACTGTAGGAATTGTAACAGTGCCATTTCAATTTGAAGGCCGAATGAGAAATGAGCAAGCGCAAATTGGGGTTGAAAAATTGCGTGAAGAAGTAGATTCTTTAATTGTTATTAATAACAATAAACTTAGAGAGGTTTATGGGAACTTAGGTTTTAAAGCTGGTTTTTCAAAAGCTGATGAAGTTTTAGCAACTGCATCAAGAGGTATAGCAGAAGTAATTACTCATCACTACACTCAAAATATCGATTTACGTGATGCAAAAACGGTATTAAGTAATAGTGGAACAGCTATCATGGGCTCTGCTTCAGCATCAGGAAATGACAGAGCGAATACAGCAATTACAAAGGCTCTAGATTCTCCTTTATTAAATGATAATAAAATTACCGGAGCTAAAAACGTATTACTTTTAATAGTTTCTGGGATTAAAGAGATAACTCTAGATGAAATTGGTGAGATTAATGAATATATTCAAGCTGAGGCTGGATATGGAGCTAATGTTATTATGGGAGTTGGTGAGGATGAAAGTTTAGATGAATCAATTTCAGTTACTGTAATTGCAACCGGATTTGATGCTGAACAACAAAATAGTATTGTAAATACTGAAGCAAAAAAAATCATACACACACTTGATAACGATCAGTCAATAGAGCAAAATCTTTCTGTTAATAACACAGGGAGAGTAGTAATTCCTGAAGAAATAAAAGAAACAATAGGAATAGTATCAGAAGAAAGTAAGCAGGTAGATTCTGAGCCGATTGTAGAGGAGGTAATTATTCACAATTTGTTTGATGATGAAGTAGAAGAACAAGGTGAAGTTAGCTCTAGCAAACAAGAGCAAAATTTTGAAAGCCAGAATACGGAACCTTTTGTAATAAACTTTGAGGATAAAGAGGAAATTCAAATAGAAGAGGAGGAAAATTTTGAAGATGATTTTGTAATCATTGATTTGACAAAGAATGAAGATGTAGAAGTAGAATCTGAAAACTCAAAAGTAGTTGAGGTAGAAGATGCTCAAGAAATTTCGTTTGATGAAACGACAGAGCAATTTTCTTTAACATTTGATATGCCAATTAAGAACGAAACTTCTTTAAGTAAATCAGAAACAGAAGATGTTGTAGCAATAAATGAGTTAGAGGAGCCAAAAATTATTCGACACGTTCTCGATGAGAATATTGATGAAATTAAAGTGGTTACAAAAACCCAAGAGAAGGTTTCGATAGATGAAGAGATAAATGATTTGGATTCTAGTATAATTATAGAGAAAAGAGTAGATTCTTCTATAAATGAAGTACAAGAAGATATCAATGAAGTTTCACAAAAATCTAACCCTCTAGATTTACCATTAGCTCAATTAAAAGAAAGTGCTCCAAAGCGAAGAGCTACAATGAAAGAGTTTAACTATAAGTTTGAGTCGTTAAATAATAAAATTGATGATATAGAAAAAGAACCAGCTTATAAAAGAGCAGGTTTAGAGTTAAATGATGTTGATACAAGTACAAAAGTTTCTAGATCATCTTTGTCAATTGATAGTAATAATGACTTACAAATAAGAAAGAACAATTCTTTTTTACACGATAACGTAGATTAAAAAATATGAGTTTATCCAAAAATATAATGGCTTCAATGAAAGAAGCTATGAAAGCAAAAGATCAAGAAGCACTTGCAGCATTAAGAGCTGTAAAATCAGCTATTTTGTTAGCTCAAACCGAATCAGGTTCTAAGGAGGAGTTAACTGAAGATCAGGAATTAAAATTACTTCAGAAATTGGTTAAACAACGAAAAGATAGTGCTGCTATTTTTTCAGAACAAGGAAGAGAAGATTTAGCAGGTCCTGAGTTGGCTCAAGCAAAAGTAATTTCTAAGTTTTTACCGGAACAATTAAGTGAAGAGGAAGTAGCAGATGTTGTAAAACAAATTATAGAAGCTACAGGTGCTCAAGGAATGAAAGATATGGGTAAAGTTATGGGGCAAGCTACAGCAAGACTTACAGGGAAAGCAGATGGTAAATTAATTTCGAGTATTGTAAAATCAATATTAAGTTAGTTTCTAATTTATTTATAGTCTCTTTTATTGAAACCCAAAGTAGCTTTAATAGAATTTAACTCTTATCATGATGAGTGTTTATTAAGTATAGCTCATTATTTAAACACACATGGAT
>WTKB01000240.1 GCA_011524575.1 Aquimarina sp. | reverse complement strand
AGACAGTCAAGAAGAACTCTACTGGACCGATGCTACTTTTGCAGGTATGCCAACTTATCAATTAGGAGCCTATTATCCTTTGAATTATCTGAAAAAATTAGATTGGTTATTACGCTTTTTACCCCGTCCAGCAGATTATTTATTCTTGTACTTTTTATGTTTTTATGTATTATTATCTGTACTTCGAGTGCCTAAAAAATGGGCATTTATAGGAAGTTTAGTATTTGGATTTTCTACCTATTTAATCATTATAATAGGTGTGGGTCATAATGCCAAGGCACATGCAGTTGCTTATATTCCATTAGTGGTTTCAGGTTTTTTGTTGCTTTACAAACATCAAAAATGGATCTATGGTGGCTTTTTATTTTGTGTTGCTATGGGCTTGGAGCTTGTTGCTAATCATTTTCAAATGACGTATTATTTGATGTTTTTGTTGGCTATTATTGGTGGAGTGTATCTTTACGAAGCTTATAAAAATAAAACATGGAATGCCTTTTTAAAATCGTCATTAGTTGCAATATTGGGCTTGGTTTTAGCCATTGGTCTTAATGCAACTTCAATTTTAGCAACTAAAGAATATGCTGATTTTTCTACCCGTAGTGCTTCAGAAATTACACCAAACTCATCCTCCAGTGGACCACTTGCTGCTTTTAAGAAAGAGAAACAAACAGGCTTAGATAAAGACTATATTTTGAGTTATAGTTATGGATACTTAGAACTTTTTAATTTAATTGTCCCTAGATTTATGGGAGGTTCTAGTGCAGAAGATCTAGGGAATGAAGCTCATATTATCCAAGATTTAAAAGCAAAGGGGTATTCGAGCTTGCAAGCCCGCCAGTTTGCAAGTAGAGCTCCTACCTATTGGGGAGAACAGCCTTATGTAGGGGCACCAGCCTATATAGGTGTTGGGATCTTTGCTCTTTTTATATTTGGATTGTTTTATGATAAAACCTCAATGAAACATTGGGTATTAGGAGCAGTTTTACTTTCTGTATTATTATCACTTGGCAAGAATTTAGAATGGTTATCAGATCTTTTTATAAGTTATGTGCCTTTTTATAATAAGTTCAGAGCAGTAACTTCTATACAAGTGCTGTTAGAGTTTTGTGTGCCATTTTATGGGATCTATGTTCTTTATCAATTTTTAAATGATCAGAAAATTACTTTATATGAGCAGAAAAATGATTTGTTTAAAGCTTTTGTTGCCGTATTTGGTGCTTTATTAGTACTATTCGTATTTAAAGATTTCTTATTTACTTTTTCTTCTAGTACTGATGCTCGCTGGACAGATAATTTTGGTTTTAGTTTTGTTGATGCTTTGCGTCAAGATCGTGCTGCTATTTTTACCTCGGACATGTTGCGGAGTTTGGCTATAGTATTTTTAGTTTTCGGGTGTATTTATTTATATATCAATTCAAAAATTTCTAAAAATTCTTTGGCAGTACTTTTAGGGAGTGTTTTAGTATTAGATCTTGTTTTAGTGGATTGGCGTTATGTAAATCAAACGGACTTTACTGCTAGAAAAAATATGGAACAACCTTTTAAAGCTACGCTTGCCGACACACAGATTTTAAAAGATACTACTCATTTTAGGGTGTATGATCTTTCAGAAAATCCTTTTAATAGTGCTAGAGCTTCTTATTTTCATAATTCTTTAGGCGGGTATCATGGTGCGAAACCACGTAGAATACAAGAACTTTTTGAAGCCTATCTATCTAAGGGGTATGCTCCAGTTTTTGATATGCTTAATGTAAAGTATTTTATCTTTAATGAGGATAAAGGCGTTACCTATCAAAAAAATGAGCGTGCTTTGGGTAATGCTTGGTTTATTGACACTTTAAGTTTAACTAATGATCGTACGGAAGAATTTCAATCTTTAGGTAAAATTCAGTTTAAAAGTCATGCGGTTACCACAAGTAGGCAGTTATTTGAGTCAGGTAGTAATCAAAAGGTTTATGAACCTAAATCATCTGATAGTATTGCTTTAGTATATAATCATCCTCATAAAAAGGAATATGAATATTCAGCTACTAATGATGGATTTGTAGTTTTTTCAGAACAATATTATAAAAAAGGTTGGCATGCTTATCTAGACGGTGATAAAGTTTCTTATGCTAATGTGAATTATTTATTAAGAGGTATGGAAACTCCAAAAGGAAAACACAAGATTACTTTTAAATTTCAACCTAAAGTGATTGAATTAGGTACGCAAATTACTGCTTGGAGTATGGGGCTACTTTTAGTATTACTATTTATGACTATTTATTTTAAATATACTAAAAAGACCTTATTTTGAAAAAGGTACTTATTATTACTTATTATTGGCCACCAGCAGGAGGACCAGGGGTGCAACGATGGTTGAAGTTTGTTAAATATTTACCAGAATTTGGCATTCAGCCTATAGTTTATGTTCCAAGTAATGCACATTACCCTTTGCAGGATAAATCTTTACTTAAAGAAATCTCCAAAGATATTCAGGTAATTAAAGCCCCTATCTTTGAGCCTTTTTATTGGGCTTCTAAAATTTTAGGTAAGAATAAATTACAGCAAATGAGTGCTGGAGATCTGCCAACTTCTACTCGGAAAGTGGGGCTTTTACAACAATTATTTATCTGGGTGCGTGGCAATATCTTTCTGCCTGATGCTCGTATTTTTTGGGTGCTTCCTTCTATTTTTAGATTGCAAAAAATCATAAAGAAACAAGAAATAGCAACAGTTATCACAACAGGCCCTCCTCATAGTTTGCATTTAATAGGTTTAGGACTTCAAAAAATAAATTCTAAAATCCGTTGGATTACAGATTTTAGAGATCCTTGGACAAGTATTTCCTATCACAAACATTTAAAAATGAATTTTTTTAGTGAATGGATACACCAAAAGTTAGAAGCAAAAGTACTTCAGTCTGCCCACCAAGTTTTAGTGACAAGTGCTGTAACAAAACAAGAGTTTTTAACTAAGACGACGCAACCGATACATGTTTTAACTAATGGTTTTGAGCCTTTAGAATTTTCAGATAACTTCCCTATTTTAGATCAAAAGTTTTCATTGGTGCATATTGGTTCTTTGTATTCTGACAGAAACCCTGAAAATCTATGGAAAGCTATAGGCGAATTAGTAGCCACTAATGCGTCTTTTAAACGTAATTTGGGTATTAAACTTATAGGTTTAGTCAGTAAGGATGTAAAACAATCTATTTCAATAAATAATCTTGATGCTTATACAGAGTATTGTGGTGTGGTGTCTCATAAAGAAGCCCGTATATATCAGTTGCAAGCCCGTGTTTTGTTACTAATTGAATCAGATTCGGAATCCAAAAGAGCTATTGTTGCGGGTAAGTTATTTGAATACCTTTCCGCCAAACGTCCTATTTTAAGTATTGTGCCAATGGGTTCGGCTACAGCGCCGATTTTAAGAGACTGTGGTTTTGATGCAATCTTTAATGGTGCTGATAGCGAAATACTTAAAGAGCAATTACTAAATGATTTTAAAAAGTACCAAAATAATACTTTAGAGGTTTCGGTTAAAAATATTAATCAATATACGAGATACGCACTTACTAAAAAGTTAGCTGTATTATTAAAATCACAATAAAATTATGGGGGTAGTTGCCAAACAATCAGTATTAAATATGCTTGTGACTTATTTGGGTTTTGCTTTTGGAGCTTTAAATACCCTTTTTTTATTCACGCATATTTTATCTAGTGAAGATTACGGCATTGTAAGTTATCTTTTAGCATCTGCAAATTTGCTATGGCCTGTATTGGTGCTTGGTGCTAACCATACACTTATAAAATTTGGCGGAGCTTACACTTCTTTAACAGCTAAAAATATTTTATTTACAAAAATAGTAATGGTACCTATTTTTGTATGGAGTGTTTTGGTTATCCTTTTTTTCGCTTTAAAATCCTTTATTTTTCAAAAGTATTTGTCAAGTAATCCTGCTTTAATTGATTATATATGGCTTATTGGTGTAATTGGTTTGTGTACCGCTTATTTCGAGATTTTTTATGCTTGGTCTAAAGTACATTTAAAAAGTATTTTAGGTAATCTTTTAAAAGAACTTTATCATAGAGTTGGTATTACCTTGTTACTTATTTTAGTTTATTTAGACTATTGTACAGCTCATGAGGCTATTTACGCCCTTTCATTATTATTTTTTACAAGAACTTTGTTAATGTTCTTTGTTGTGTGTAGGATTCAAAAACCAAAATTGATTTGGAAACCTTTAGAAAATACAAGAACTATTGTGAGTTATTCCTTATTAATTTTACTTGCAGCTACAGTATCAGTCTTTTTGGTAGATTTAGATAAACTCATGATTGAGGATTTTATGCCTGTTCGAAATGTTGCCATATATAGTATTTGTGTTTATATGGCTGCTGTGGTAGAAGTTCCTACGAGAGCCATGCACCAAATTACCCATCCACTCACGGCAAAATTAATGGCAGCTCCTGTTGATTATGTTGCTTTAAATACGCTTAATAAAAAAACGGCATTTACAGCTTTTATAGTTGTTTCTTGGATTGCCATTTTAATTATTTTTAATGTTGAAGATTTATTTCGTTTGATACCTTCTCATTACGAATTGCATTTTTTGGTGGTATTTCTAATGTGTCTTGTAAAGGCCTTTAATGCTAGTATGGGAATTACAAACTCTTTAGTTTTTAACTCTGATAGTTATGTTTGGATTTTAGCTTTTGGAGTCTGTGTTTTTGTATTAGCTTATTTTTTAAATATTTATTTTATTCCTATTTATGGGCTTGATGGTGCTGCTATTGCAACCTTTATTTCCTATAGTTTGTATAATATCGCACGTTTAATATTTGTTTATTCTAAATTCGGAATACATCCTTACTCTATAAAAGTATTTTGGGTTTTAGTAGTAAGTTTATTAATAGGAGTTTGTTTTTATAGCTATTTTCCTAAGCTCACCGTGTATCCTCTTTTACAGGTTTCTTTTCGTGCTTTTTTTCTAAGTATTGTCTATTGGGGAGTGATTTATAGCTTAGGCTATTTCTCTCCTTTTAAGGCACTTTTACTTGCTAAGCGTAAAGGGTAGTTGAAATAGGTGTAGTTAAATTCAGCATTATCAAGATTTGTTATAGATTTCCAATAACCACTTTTTCTATTTCCTGATAGTTCAATATTTAACTGTTTTTTATTATTCACTTCAATTATTCCCTTATAATTTCTAGGCTCTACACTTCCACTAGGAGTACCGATTTTTTCCAATTTTTGAATATCTAAGCGACCCTTTTTCATAAAAACAGTGTCTTGAGCTTTAATTTGTGTAGCGAGTTCGAGTATTTCTTGTTCTGTTAAAGGCATTTTTTTGATTTTTGATTGTTGTGAATTACAGCTTAAAAAGCCAATGAAAATAATCGATAATTTTAAAATGAGTTTATGTATCACAACCTGTATTAATCAAAAATTAG
>WTKB01000334.1 GCA_011524575.1 Aquimarina sp. | reverse complement strand
TTTGCAACAACAGATTTATTATTAGATATTGCTGATATTAGCAATAATTTTGGCAATCAATATCAATGTACTGATAAACAGACAGATTTAAAAAAAGGAACTTATTTTATTAATGATCAAAAAGTATCTGGTTTAGATGCACGTAGTGCTAAAGAGTATTTACAACATTTAATTGGGCTTTTAAAAAATGAAAGTGCTGCTTTTTCACAATTGGGAGGAGAGGCTATTCAAGAAAATATTCTTAGATTAAATCAGCAAATTTCGATATTAGAGAATAAAGTTGCTTCTAAAGGTTTAGAACTCAAAGAACGTCATTATTTGTCTCTAAAGCCTTTTTACGAAAATGAAAATTTATTTATTGAATTTTGGTCTACAGTTGGGGAAATTGCTAATACCATTGTTTCAGGTACTTCATTGGAGGTTTATAAAGATGCTGATATAAATACACGTTCTTGTTTTTTAGTGCTGCCAACTACTCAAGGAAAAGATAGCTTGAGTGTTGATGAGCGAATACATAAATACCGACGAACCCTTCTTTCACGAGATCGTATTGTTACAAGAGAAGACATTAAGTTGTTATGTATGGAAGTTTGTGGGAATAAAATAAAAGAAGTTATAGTTAAAAAAACTTTTAGAAACCACTATGATATTCATAAAGGCTTGGTGCCAACTTTAGTTATTACCGTTATAGCAAATCCAGAACTTCCTCAAAATTCAGATTGGGAAATTATAAAAAATAATATATTATCGATATTAGAGGAAAAATCAACGAATATTTTTCCTTATCATATTCAAGTTCAATAATACAATATATTTATATAGATGCAATCAAAATCTAGTAGTTATCATATTGATAAAAGTACCATTTTTATGTTTTTAATAGCTATGGGTATCGCTAGTGGTATTTTAGTTTATAAAATATGGAATTATAATCCGTGTCAAATTGTAGAATTTGATATAAAAGCAACTAATTATCAAGTAGGGGAGGTTATTCGTTTTAAGGATTTTACAACTGATGTACAAACACGTATCTGGGATTTTGGAGATACTTCAGAAAAACGTTTTACTCAAAATACTTTTCATACCTATGATAAACCAGGTACTTATGTTGTAAATCTTGCAGTAAATAACGGATGTACCATTGAAAAAAAGATAGTCATATCAAAAGCGGTTGCTTTAATTGACTCTACTAAATTAGCAGCTTTTGAAATTCCAAATACTATTGAGGTTGGTGAGCTGCTACGTCCTCGTGAATTTACTAAAGATGCTACACGTTGGGAATGGCGTTTTGGTGAAAATCAAAATATTAACTCTCGACTTCAAAGTCCAACTTATATTTATGAGACAAAAGGACTAATGACCGTTATTTTAACTGTTAACGGAGATCCTAATTATAGTACTCAAAAAACAATTAATGTTGTTGCAAAACAAGAAAATTTAGTTGTAAATCAAAATCTTGACAATCCTGTAGCGCAACGATTAGAGCGTGAGTCTGTAATAAAATATAGTCCTAATACTACCACTGGTATAGCTAATAATAAGCCAGGAAATTTACCTTATAATACAACCACTTCTTCTTCTTCTTCTTTTTCTTCTCCTAATAATAATAATAATAATAATAATAATAATAATAATAATAATCCTGTAGGTACTACTAATGCTGATGCTACGAATACTACTCTAGCAACTGCTCCTACCACAAGTAACTCTTCATTGAGTCCTGGAGATGTTGCTGCACATGACTCTAAATCTATGGGAGATCAGCAAGTAACTACTCCAGAAGCTCCAGAACTTCCTAAAATAGAAACTCCAGAAGTGACAAAGAAAACTAAAGAGCAAAAAGATCAAGTGAAAAAAAGGTCTGGTGCAAATTCATTTTTCGATGGACAAGTTGCTGCTACTAATCCTAAAAATGGAGCAGTTAATGCTATAGATGACGCTCCAAATATTTCTAGTTCAGTAGCTTCAAAAAATGACGGAAATCAAAATCCTAAAGAGACTTTAGCTAAAATGGAACGTATGAAATTAAATCGTACTACATTTTCAGAAAAGCTTGTCGCTATAGGACAAGAAGAATTGTCTTTAACTGATTTTTCCAATTACTTATGTGATAATTTAGATATACCTATGATGTATCGAGGAAAAAAAATGTCATTCAGAAATTTTTATTCCAAAGTAAGAGGAAAAAAGCTTAAAGTAAAATCCCTTGAAATTTTTAAGAATAAGGATACCTATTGTATTGAGTATTTTTCGCTCAATTAAGTATTCTACAGTAGTAATTTAGATATGAATAAAAAATCAAATAAAAATCGTTTTGTCAATTGGGTTGATGGAATGAAAATAAATAAATCTCATTTTATACAAACAGATATTGCTACACAATCACTAATTGAGCAATTAGGGCTTGCTGTAGTAAGTGATACGAAGTATGGTTTATTGCCTTTACCCGATGCGGATCGTAAAGATCAAAAAAGTTTAATTAATGTAGAGATTAATGCACGTCAAGAAGTTGTCGTACAGATCACAGGGTGTAAAGCCATTACAAGGGGAGGTTTACTTATAGATATTTCACAAGAAGATATTTCTTTGTTGAATGAAGGAGGAGTATCTACTACACTTTCGCAACGTGTGGATGCTTTTTCAAACAATGAAAGTATCTTATATATTCTTTTAAATATAAGCACTGACGAATATATTCCTGTAGGGGAGTTTATTGATAAAGAACATCCTCCAAGGCATCCTTTTTTACTTCCAAAGTTTAGTTTGAGTTTTATCGAGGAAAAAAGCCTTAGTAAAAGTTATTTAGGAGCTAACTATTTAATGGTTGGAAAATTAATATTAGATAGTGTTGGCAATCCTGTATTAGATGAATATTATATCCCCCCATGCTATTCGGTACAGAGTCATGAAGATTTAGCTTTTATTCATGTGCAGTGCGTAAGGTTCTTTGTAAATATGGAGAAGTACTGTTTAAAAATTATTCAGAAAATTCGCTCTAAAAAGCAAACGAATCCACTTGCAGAAATGGTATTAGAAATTTCTAATACTTTATGGAAGCATATTTCTGTAGTGAAAAATGAGTATGAAGAAATAGATGCACATCGTTCTGGAGTGTTTATGGTTACTAAGTTTAGCGGTATTGCTTCTTTACTTAGAAATCATATTGATATGTTTATTGGGTCTGGAAAGGAAGAATTAATTACTTATTTTGTAAGTTGGACTGATTATACTCAGGTAGATTTTGAAAGATTGGTAGATAATACCGCTGATATTACTTACAAACATCATGATATTAATGAAGCGGTGGAAACAATAAAGCCTTTTATTCAGGAAATATCAGCTCTTTTCAAAAAGCTTGATGAACTTGATTTTATTGGTCAAAAAGACGATTCTGGAATCTTTGTAAAGGAAGAGGTTGTAGTAAAGCAAGATGTAAAACAACGTAGAAGATTTTTATTTGATGATTAAGTTGGTGTTAGAGGATGTTTATAATATATTTAAACAAGCTCTTTTAACGCTCAATTTATCAGAAAAACAAACTAGTTTTATTTTCTTTAAATATGATACCCCCAAAAAATAATGGAAGCACAAAATAAAAAAGAGCGCAGAACAAGTATTGTAAAATTTGGTGTTTTATTTGCCACTACTATAGTCTTGATTTTAGGTGCTGCATATTTTGATTTTAATCAAATGCCTTTGAAAGAAAATAAGGTGTTGAAATCAAAAATTGCCTCTATAGAAAAAGAACGGATTTATCAAAAGAAGTTTTCAGAGAAAGCAGCTAAAGTTAGAGCATTAATAGATTCTTTAGATACTCCAGGAAATAGAATGCAATATTTTAATGCATTAATAAATTCAAATATAGTTGAGCTTCAAAAGACTATTCCTGCAAAAGATTCTACAGCAAATTATGAGATGTATGTAAATGCTGTGCAGTCTTATCTTGATATTCAAGAGCTTAAAACAAAACTAATTAATTTTGATGGTGTGGATGAAAAGTTGATTAACTACCGTGAGGAATTAGATCGTATGACTTCTAAATATAATGAATGTCAGCGGTATTTAAGTGCAATGCAAAGGCGTTAATTAGAGCTTGTTTAAACTCCCTACTTCCTGTAATCCAAAATTTTAAGAACGTGGATCACTTTAAAAAGATTTACATATCTCGATATGGGCATCATTTAAAAGTAACCCAAAACCTTAAACTTTTGAATTACAGTTCGTATTCCCTTTAAACAAGCTCTAAACGCAATGCAAACTTTTGGATTACAAGAAGCATTGCGTTTAAACAAACTCTTAAACTTTTAAGGTGCTTTAAAGAAATATTTTAGGAATTTAGGGTGTCGCTTTGAAGGGTTTTAAATATCATTTTAGATGAAAATATTATAAATTACATGAAAATTTCTACAATTTCTTTATTTAATTTAAATCGTGTTGACTATTTACTAATAAGTATTATTCCAATATTAGCATTATCACTCGCTGCTTTTTGTACTAATGTCGAAGCGTTATTTGCTATTATCTTGAAATTAAATGTAATTTTTCTTGGCTATCATCATGTAATTGCAACTTTTACCCGAATTTCTTTTTCAAAAAAAGATTATCAGCAAAATAAATTTTTAACTTGGCCTTTAATGCTTATTGTTATAGCTGCGGTTACCGCCATAATATTTTTTGTAGGAGAATGGATTATAGCAAGCATTTATTTTTACTGGCAGTGGTTTCATTATACCCGACAGAGTTATGGAATTGCTAAAAAGTATCAAAAACAAAATAAGGAAATACCAATTTCTTCTCTAGAAAATAAAATCCATTATGGAGCTTTGTATTTGTTGCCATTAGCAGGTATTTTATACCGTTCTTATCAAAATTCTAGCACATTTTTAAGCATGCAGCTCAAAACATTTACCATACCAGAAAGTGTTTGGTTAGTTACTTTTGCTCTAGCTGTTATATTTATTGTACTAGAATTAGGTTTATGGGTATATAAATCTATAAAAGGTAAAGTAAATACTCCTTTTATTTGTTACATGATTTCACACCATATCATTTTTGGGGTAGGGTATCTTGTTATTGAAAATTTAGATTATGGATGGCTATGTATAAATATATGGCATAATGCACAGTATTTAGTTTTTGTGTGGTATTTGAATCATTTAAGGTTTAAAAATGGCGTGCAAAAAGGCTATTCATTTATTTCGGGGATGAGCCAACTCAAAAACAAATCAGATTATATTTGGTATTGTTTAGGAATCAGTACATTTGTGTATGGAGCTCTTACAGTTTCAGCACAATACGCTTCTCAATTTACAACACTTCCCCTTATTGTAATTATATTTATGACTATAAATTTCCATCATTATATTGTGGATGGCATCATCTGGAAAGGAGCGTTTATTAAAAAACTTAATAAATTGTAATAGCTTGTTTAAACTCAATACAAGCTGTAATTCAGTAGTTTAAGATTTTGGGTTGTTTTTAAAGGCATATTCAGAAAATAACTCTGTTATTAAAGTGAGTTCCACAAACAGACC
>WTKB01000077.1 GCA_011524575.1 Aquimarina sp. | reverse complement strand
CACTACTTCCTATAATCCAAAATTTTAAGAACTTGAATCACTTTAAAAAGATTTACATATCTCTAGGTATGCACATCATTTAAAAGTAACCCGAAACCTTAAACTTCTGAATTGCAGTTTATATTCCCTTTAAACAAGCTCTAAGAATTCGTTTACGTTTTTACTATTTTGTAATTCAAAGTTTTAAGAATTGGTATAAGCTCTCAAAAAAAATGTTTATGAACTATAGTTTAAAAACTTTAAATTTTTTTGATAAGGTGTATTATGTGGTAAGACTGATTCCAAAAGGTAGGGTAACTACATATGGAGCTATTGCTACATATTTAGGAGCACCAAAAAGTTCACGTATGGTTGGTTGGGCAATGAATGCTTCTCACAAATTATTAGATGTGCCTGCTCATCGTGTGGTAAATCGGAAAGGAATACTTACAGGTAAGTTCCATTTTGAAAGTGTTTTTGCCATGCAACATCTTTTAGAAGATGAAGGTGTTGCTATTATTGATGATAAGGTGGTTCAATTCAATATGCTTTTTTGGGATCCGAATATGGAACTTGATACAGTATTACTTTAGAATAAATAAAGGTATATTTGTATGACAAAATCTGTGTTGTATGAAAATCACTAAACAAGATGTTATAAAAGCCTTAGAGGATATAAGTCTTCCAGGAGCAGGGAAAAGTGTTGCCGAATCAGGTGCATTACAAAATATAAATATTTTTGGTACAGAACTAGAAATTGATTTAGTGCTAACAACTCCTGCGTTACATATTCGTAAGCGAGCAGAGTCTGATGTGAAAGCCCAGTTGGAAAAAGAATTTCCGAAGGTCACAAAAATAAATATTCATACTCGTGTAGAGAAGCAAGCTGTTGAATCCGCTAAGGCACCACCAATAAAAGGGAAGCCTATACCTGGTATTCAAAATATTATAGCTGTTGCTTCTGGTAAAGGAGGTGTAGGTAAATCTACGGTAACTGCTAATTTAGCAGTATCTTTAGCACAAATGGGTTTTAAAGTAGGAGTTTTAGATGCAGATATTTATGGTCCATCTATTCCTATAATGTTTGATGTTGCTAATGAAAAACCTCTTTCTGTTAAAGTAGGTGAGCGTTCTAAGATGAAACCTATTGAAAATTACGGTGTTAAAGTTCTTTCTATAGGATTTTTTACCGCTCCAGATCAAGCAGTTATTTGGAGGGGACCAATGGCAGCAAAAGCATTGAATCAAATGATTTTTGATGCACACTGGGGAGAATTAGATTTTTTATTACTAGATCTTCCTCCAGGTACAGGAGATATTCATCTTTCTATAATGCAATCTTTACCTATAACTGGTGCAGTTGTAGTAAGTACACCACAGCAGGTCGCCTTAGCTGATGCCCGTAAAGGAGTGGCAATGTTTATGCAAGATAGTATTCAAGTACCTGTTTTAGGTATTGCCGAAAATATGGCATATTTTACTCCAGAGGAGCTTCCAGATAATAAATATTACATCTTTGGTCGTGAGGGTGCAAGAAATTTATCAAAAGATCTAGCGGTGCCTTTCCTTGGTGAAATTCCAATTGTACAAAGTATCCGTGAAGCAGGAGATTTAGGAAGACCAGCTGCTTTACAACAAGCAACTCCTGTGCAAAAGGCTTTTGAATCACTTACTCGTAATGTTGTTGCGGAAGTTGTTGCTCGAAATGAAAACTTACCAGAAACTCAGGCTATAAAAATAACCACTATGGCAGGTTGTTCTGCAGTTAATAAAAAATAAGTTCAAGCTTTTATTTATAATCGACTCATGGATGAAAATCAATTACACGAAAATGTTGAAAAAGCTTTGGAAGAGATCCGACCATTTCTTAAAAGTGATGGAGGGGATATTCGCCTAGTAGCTATCAAAGATAATATTGTTACCGTAGAGTTACAAGGAGCTTGTGTTTCTTGTAACGTCAATCAAATGACTTTAAAATCAGGTGTGGAAACTACTGTTAAGAAGTACGCACCACAAATAGAGCAAGTAATAGACGTCTCTTAAATAAGCTCTATATTCAATAAAAAAAACTCGAAAATCTAAGTGTAATATTAGAATTTCGAGTTTTTTTATCAAGATTATTTTTTGAATTTTAAATCTTTTGAACGTCCCTTTTTAAAGATTTTATTGCTATTTCCTTTGCCACGTCGCATTTCTTTTTGCACTTCTACTGGTAAGCTAATTACGTCTTTACAATCGTATGAGCAACAGTTATTCATTTTCTCTTGGCATTTAGGGCATTGTATAAATAATAGGTGACAGGCTTCATTAGCACAGTTTACATGTGTATCACACGGCTCTCCACATTGGTGGCAATGTGAAATTACTTCTTCTGATATTTTTTCTGCTCTACGATGGTCAAATACAAAGTTTTTACCACGAAATTTATTTTCTAAATTTTCTTCTTCTACTTGGCGTGCGTAAGATATAATACCCCCTTCTAGCTGATATACATTTTTAAATCCTTTATGCTTGTAATAAGCACTCGCTTTCTCACAGCGAATCCCGCCAGTACAATACATTACTAGATTTTTATCTTCTTTATGTTCTTTTAGGTTCTCTTCTATAATGTCTAAAGAATCTCTAAAAGTATCTACATCAGGGGTAATTGCATTTTTAAAATGTCCAATTTCACTCTCGTAGTGGTTTCGCATATCTACAAGAACTGTGTTGGGGTCCTCTATAAGTTTGTTAAACTCTTTTGCATTTACATGCTTTCCTTTTTGAGTAACATCAAAAGTAGCATCGTTTAAACCATCTGCAACGATTTTATTTCGCACTTTTACTTTAAGTTTTAAAAAAGAAAGATTGTCTTGTTCAATGGCTACGTTTAAACGTACATCTTTTAAAAATGAAATACTATCAAGATGCTCTTTGAATTTTGAAAATTGAGGAGCGGGTAGAGAAAGTTGTGCATTAATCCCTTCTTTAGCTACGTATATTCGTCCTAAAACTTCTAAGGTATCCCAAAATATAAATAGATGGTTTCTTAGAATAGTAGGGTTGCCAATGTTATGGTATTGATAAAATGAAATAGTAATACGTTCTTCACCAGCTTTTTCTATAAGGGCGGTACGTTCTTTGGCACTGAGTTTATTGTACAGTTGCATGCTATACGTTTTAAAAGTTTAAAGAAATATGAAAAATATGTAACTCGCAGTAAAATATTGTTGTTGAATTTAGAGTTTATTTAAACTTACTACTTGTTGTAATACAGTATTTTAAGAACTTTGATCACTTTAGAAGTGACTTACATATCTGGATATGTACATCATTTAAAAGTAAACCAAAACCTTAAACTTTTGAATTACTGTTTATATTAAGTTTAAACAAGCTCTTACTATCTCAAACAGAATTGTTATTTAACTGTGATAATTGTTTTTTTGTCGAAAATTATTGCTATTTGTGTTGTATGTTATCAAACAGTAACAGTTCTTAACATGAATTTAACATTGAGATACATACATTTGCATCCAACTAATAATCAGTACAAAAATAATGAAAAAGTATTTACTAGTTTTTAATTTATTTTGGTTTTCCGTTTTAGCAATGGCTCAAACAGGTAACTTACAAGGTCTTGTTCAAGATAAGGAAATGGCAGGTGAGCCCTTACCATTTGCAGATGTGTATATCAAAGGAACTACTAAGGGTAGTTCTACAGATTTTGATGGTAATTATCTTATAGAAAATATTGAACCAGGTACTTATACGATTACTTTTAGTTTTGTAGGATATGAGACTAAGGAGATTCCTAATGTAGTTATAGAAGAGGATGAGACTACTACATTAAATGAAGAGTTAGGAGTAAGTGCTGCTGCACTAGAAACTGTAGTGATTCAAGGTACATCAGCAGTTAAGGAGAGTGAGAAAGCATTACTTTTAGAGCAAAAGAAGTCTATAGAGATTAAAACTGCTATTGGTTCAGAAGAAATTGCTAAAAAAGGAATTAGTGATGTGGCTAGTGCAGTAACTAAAACTGTTGGGGTTACTAAAGAAGAAGGAGGTTCAGGTTCTGTTTTTGTGAGAGGTCTTGGGGATCGTTACAATATTACTACACTTAATGGGTTACCAATCCCAAGTAATAATCCTGCACGTAAGAACTTTGATTTAGGAGTTTTTTCTACTGATATTGTTCAAAATGTGGGTATTAGTAAAACCTTCCAAGCGGAAAACTATGCCGACTTTGGTGGTGCAAATATCGATATTACTTCTAAAAAGCATAAAGGAGACTTAAAAGTAAATTTAAGTGTAGGTGCTTCTACAAATACTAATGTATTAGATTTAGATGCTTTTTATTTAATGGAAGGTCCTGGTAAATCAGGTTTAAATTCTATTAATAGAGCAGCAAGTCCATTGACATTAAGTACATATACGACAAGTTGGAACCGTCAAGATAAGTCGGGGTATCAAGTGCTTCCAAATTTTGCTTTTAGTGTAGGTAATAGTTTTAAATCAGAGATTGGGAAATTTGATTTATTCATTTCTGGAGGATTTAATAGTAGTAGTAATTATATCGAAACCAATGATTTTGGTAGGATATCTGCTGCAGGTTTTATCAGAACAGAATATTACAGAAAATCTTATGATTATAACACCAATTCTAACTTACTTGCTAACTTAAATTACAAAATTAATAAAGATCATTCTGTATTATTTTCTTCATTATTTTTGAATTCTTCTGCACAAAACTATAGTGAATATACAGGTTGGAATGATGATTTTACAGGAGGTAATGGTAATAACCAATTTGTGGGTACACCAGCCAATGGAAATACAAGACCTAATGAAACTTATGGGTTTGCCAAAAGAGGTTCTTTTAATCAAACAAAATTATTTGTAAATCAATTAGTAGGTAAAAATAGATTTAACGATAATGCAAAGTTAGATTGGGCAGTAGGTTACTCTACATTATATAATGATATCCCAGATAGAACACAAAATACTTTAATCTTTGATGAAAATGATACAGAAAACTACACCTTTTTTATTGATGGTGGTGTAGATAATTCAAGATTTTATCAGGATTTAAAAGAAGAAGAATTTTCTTCAAAGGCAGCATTTAAGTATGGATTTAATAAAAACGCTGATGACGACAACTTAAGTGAAGTAACTTTAGGGGTTGCTGCTAGATTAAAGTCTTCTGATTTAATTTCTAATTTATATTCTTTTAGACCTGCATTCAATGAAGTAGTTTTTAATGATATTCATAATGTTGATGATTATCTAACAGATGCTACAATGGCTATTACTGGAGGAAGAGCTAATGATATTCAGAATTCTTATAATGGTAGTCAAAATATCTATTCTGGATATGCCCTTTATAGTCATAAATTCTTTGATAGTAAGTTAATGGTAAATGTTGGGTTAAGAGCGGAGTCTGTTTCTCAAAAAGGTGATTTTAATACAGAGACTCAAAATGGATCTTTTGATAATTCCTTTTTTGATGTATTACCTTCTGTTATGGCAAAATATGCTTTAAATGATCGTCATAACTTCAAGTTTGCTGCAAGTAAAAC
>WTKB01000045.1 GCA_011524575.1 Aquimarina sp. | reverse complement strand
ACTTATCCAAACAAGATTTAGGTTTCAAAGTATTTGAAACAACACCCATTTGGGAAGATTATAATTTTGAGGCAGAAGAGTTAAACGAGTTGCAAGTTCTTTTTGACGAAAGCAAACTAACCAAAGAAGATATAAAAGCACTATTGGTTACTTGGAAAACTTATGATGGTGTGCCACTTACTACAAGCATACAAGAAATAAACTTAAATGGCTACACAGCTCATTATGTTAGTGAGAAATTGTATATAATGGATCAAGGTTTTACAACCAATAACTTAAAAGCATTATTAGAGAAAATAGATAGTGATAAAAACTTTAACCCAACCACCATCATTGCATTTGGTTATCATTTTGAGAGTAAAAGTTTGCGTGAACTCAGTGAAAATATGAAGTCTTACGCTAACAAAAAAAGTATTGATATTGACTTTATAACACGTTATTAGATATGGATAATAATAGTAAAAAAGAAAACCGTGTTAAGTTATTTGAAGACCAAAAAGTAAGAACACATTGGAATGAAGCAGAAGAACAATGGTACTTTTCTATAATAGATGTCATAGCCATTCTTACAGAAAGTAAAGACCCAACAGCCTATTGGCGTAAGTTGAAGCAACGTCTAAGACAAGAAGGAAATCAAACCGTGACAAATCTTCACGGTTTAAAAATGATGGCAAAAGACGGTAAAATGCGTAAAACAGATGTGGCAAATACAGAGCAATTGTTTAGGTTAATACAAAGTGTGCCATCACCCAAAGCAGAACCTTTTAAATTATGGATAGCTCAAATAGCCCGAGAGCGGATAGACGAAATAGAAGACCCTGAACTAGGTTTTGACAGATTAATGGAAACCTACCTAAAAAAAGGGTACAGCAAGCAATGGATTAATCAACGATTAAAAAGTATTGAAGTTCGTAAAGAACTTACAGACGAATGGGAAAATAGAGGAGTTAAAAAAGGCTTAGAATATGCTATTCTAACCAACGAAATAACCAAAGCTTGGAGCGGATTTACTGTTAAAGATTACAAAAAACTAAAAGGTTTAAAAAAAGAGAACCTAAGAGATAATATGAGCAACTTAGAGTTGGTCTTAAATATGCTTGCAGAAGCCACAACCACAGAAATTAGTAAAGAAAAAAAGCCTTCTACTTTTCAAGAAAATGAAAAAGTAGCCAAAGAAGGAGGTACTATTGCTGGTAATACTCGTAAACAAATTGAAGAAAAAACGGGAAAAAAAATAGTGAATAAGCACTCAGCAAAAGCATATTTAAATCCTAAAAAAGAGGAAGAATGAAAGGATTTAATTTTGAAAAAAATCTATTGCATCAAACACAAGCAGTAGAAAGTATAGTTTCCGTTTTTAGAGATTTAGAAGTTCATCCAGTATTACAAACTGAAAAACAATACATAAACCCTGTATATAATAATATTACAAGGCAAGGAAAAGTATTTGACAACAATTATATTCCGTTTGGGCAGTTCAGAACAAATATTGCCGCAAAGCAAAAAGATAATGATATTAAGGAAAGTGTAAAAGCTAGAAGTAACATTATAGATATAATGATGGAAACAGGTACAGGAAAAACCTATACCTACACCAAAACTATTTTTGAACTCAATAAAAATTACGGTCTTTTTAAGTTTATTGTCATTGTTCCTACACTTTCTATTAAAGCAGGAACTATAAATTTTTTAAAAAGCGATAGTGCAAGAGCACATTTTAAAGAACAATATGGTAAAACCATTAAACTCCATATTGTAGAAAGTAAAAAAGGAGGTAAAAACAAAAAATCGTTTATGCCATCTGCTGTAAATAGTTTTGTAAACGCAGGAGTTTATGAAAAAAACAGCATTCAAGTACTAGTTATCAATGCAGGAATGGTAAACTCTGAAACAATGCGAAAGAGTTTTGATAAAGGCATATTTGACAAGTACAGCATTCCTTTTAAAGCAATTTCAGCAGTTAGTCCTTTTGTGATTATAGATGAACCTCATAAGTTTTCTAAAACCAACAAAACTTGGGAGAATATTCAAAAAATGAAACCACAATTTATTTTGCGTTATGGTGCAACATTTCCTGAAAAAGAAATAAAAGTTAAAGATGCTCTTTCTGGTAAATTGAAAAAACAAAAAGTAAAAGATTATCATAACTTAATTTACACATTAACAGCAGTTGATTCCTTTAACAAAAACTTAGTAAAAGGTGTAATTGGTCATATTACAGAATTTGAAAGTGGAAAAAATGCTATTGTTAAACTCAATAATACAGATGGAAAAGAAGCCACTTTTGAATTGTTGGAAGACAAGAATAAAAAGATATGTAAACTTACTAAAAAGGAAAGTTTACAAAGAGTACATTCCGCAATGGAAGATTTGTATGTAGAAAGTTTAAATAAAAGTAAAGTTGTTTTATCTAATGGTATTGAATTATCAAAAGGCGATAAATTAAACCCTTATTCTTATGCAGAAAAACTGCAAGAAATAATGATTCAAAAAGCGATAAAAAGCCACTTTGAAAATGAAAAACAATTACTTACAAGAAGTGTAAAGATTAAACCAATTACACTATTCTTTATTGATAACATAGAAGAGTACAGAAATGAAGATGGTTATTTAAAAACCACTATTGAAAGTTTGATCAAAGCAGAAGTAGAAACTTTACTAAAAACCGAAAAACATCCCTTTTATAAAGCATATCTTGAAAAAACCTTAGAAGATATAAGTCTCACTCATGCAGGATATTTTTCAAAAGATAATTCAGAGAAAGATGAAGCGATTGAGAAAGAAATTAACGAAATTTTACACGACAAACAAGCAATGCTTGATTTGGAGAATCCAAGACGATTTATTTTTTCTAAATGGACGTTGCGTGAAGGTTGGGATAACCCCAATGTTTTTCAGATTTGTAAATTAAGAAGTAGTGGTAGCGATATTTCTAAACTGCAAGAAGTTGGTAGAGGTTTAAGACTGCCTGTAAATGAATACGGTAACCGAGTAAAAGACGAACAGTTTTATCTAAACTATTTTGTAGATTTTACAGAAAGTGATTTTGTAGATAAATTAGTGAATGAAATAAATGAGAAATCTGGTGCAATTTCGATAGAAGATATTCCAGAAAAATTATTAGACGATATTGTTAAGAAAATTTGTGAATTATACGAAACCACAGAAGATGATTTATTTGAAATATTAGATGATAATAATGTTGTAACAAGATCTAATAAATTCAAAGAAGGTGGTTTTGATTTTATCAAACATAACTATCCTAAAATATTTGAAGGTGTTGGCTCTAATAAAGTTCGGAAATCTACAGACAAGAAAAAGCAAGTAAGCATTCGAACAGAAAAATACAGTGAATTAAAAGAACTTTGGGAGAAATTAAATGAAAAGGTAATTTTAGAATACAAGTTTGAAAAAGAGGACAAATTCAAATCACTGTTTGTTAATTTCTTAAATGAGCAAAACAGTAATTTTACCATTGAAGGCATAAAAGAAAGAACAGCACAAATTGAGATAACTGATAGCATTGCTGGAGTTAAAGAAGAACAAGAAATTTATGGAAATGAAATAACGCCAATTTCTACAATGAAGTACAGTAGTTTCTTGAAGGAATTAGCAAAGACACTAAATATCAATATAAAGACTTTAAACAGTTCTTTTATTGATTCTAATATCGATATCAACAAATTTCTAAATGTTGCCACAATTCGTATTATTAAGCAAAAATTCGAGAATTATTTAATGTTTAACGCCATAGATAAATTTGGAATTGAATATCAAAAAGTGAGTAATGAAATACATCCAACTAAATTTACAGACGAAAAAGGAAATGTATTAAAAGAAATTTCTGCTTCTGATGTTGGTGTCATGTATTCCGAAAATAAAGTAGCCGATACTTATTTACTTGACGAATTATTTTACGATTCTGAATTAGAAAAACAGAATATTGAACAAAACTTGAAAGAAGTAGTTGTGTTCTCTAAAATTCCAAAAAACTCAATTAAGATTCCTGTTGCTGGCGGAAAAAGCTATTCCCCTGATTTTGCTTATGTTTTGAATTATGAAGACAATTCGAAAAAACTATATTTTGTCGTAGAAACAAAAAACACCACAGAAGAAAGTTTGAGAAATGAGGAAAAACAAAAAATAAGACACGCAGAAAATTTCTTTGGAGATACCATTAAAATTAAATTCAGAAAGCAATTTAGTAACAAGAAAATAGAAAGTTTAATCCGAGAAATTATAGTTGAAAAATAGCCAACACAAGTTTCAAGCTCTTAGAGCTTTTTTAAAGGGAATACAAATTGTAATTCAGAAGTTTACCGTTATTGGTTTAGTTTTAAATGATGTGTATATCGAGATATATAACTCTTTTTTAAGTGATCCAAGTTCTTAAAATTTTGAATTATAGGAAGTAGTGAGTTTAAACAAGCTCTGAGACTAAAAGAGAAATAACCGTAATACGGTTATTTTTTGTTACGGTTATTTTTTAAATTTGAGGGTATAATCGTAATTACGGATATACAATTGTTGTAAGTAATTGCTCACTCTAACTTAAAAAACTCAATTATGGCAAGGAAACCAGCAGCAACGATAGGAAGTAATCATATTTGCCCAATGTGTAGCGGAACTGTGCCTCACGTTGGAGGGCCTGTTGCACAAGGTTCACCAAATGTTTTTATTAATGGAAAACCTGTTGCTCGTATGGGCGATATGTGTACTTGTATTGGTCCACCAGATGTCATTGCACAAGGTAATCCTACGGTTATTAATTAATGGAATTCCAATTGCAACCGTGGGAGACATGACCGCTCATGGTGGTGTAATTATATCTGGAGAAGCTAATGTAATTATTGGTAGTAAAACACCTGAACCTCCAAAAGCTACAATGGCAAAGGAACTCATTCCTTTTCCCGAGATTAATCCTATCAATAAGGTAAAATCCGCTCTTTCTGGCAATTCTAAAACCTTAAAAGAAGCACAAACTAATCAACAGAAACTAAAAGAACAAGCAGAAAAAGAGCAAGAGGAAAAAAGAGAAATCACAATAGAGACTACTTATCCATTAGACGAACTTAATGAATATGCAAGGCAATTTGGAGCGTCTTTTTTCACCTATGCTATGCAAGCTATTTTTGGTGATTCTGTAAAAGGAGAAGATATTCCTTTACATGCATATGACTACCTATATCGTGATTTAAGCGATAAAAAGGTTGAAATGCCTACTATTAATATCCATACAGGGCATTTCCCCGAAGCTAAATACAAATCGAGTGATAATACCATTTGGATTGCACAATACCTTATTGTAAAAGCTACCGAAGAAGAAGATATTGAAGCTATGGGAAAACTCTACCAAGCCATTATGGAAGAGTTTGGGCATTTTATAGATTTTCAATTACGTAATCATTACACCACATTAGGCGGAGATGCCAAGTTAGATGAGGGTGCTATTTTTGGCTATTGCTTAACTACATTTAATGTTTTTGAAGAAACCACCATTAATTTTGGTAAAGCTATTATTGATGGCACTCCTTATGAT
>WTKB01000366.1 GCA_011524575.1 Aquimarina sp. | reverse complement strand
CAAAACCTTAAACTTTTGAATTACAGTTCGTATTCAGTTTAAACAAGCTCTTAAAGGAATTACAGGAAGTAGTGCCTTTAAACAAGCTCTTAATGTAATAAAATTTTAAACAAGTTCTAAAGGAAAATATGAGGTTTGTAATTTTTTTAAAATTGGTTGTCAAAATAGAACATTACACTGGTTTTATTTTTGTGTAAATTTACAGTTTTAGTGATTTTACCAACGCTAATATCCACACGATTGTATTGTTCAGGGTATAAACCTAATAATAATTTATTAGTTAGCCTAAGTTTTTTAATTTCTGCTTTAGAAACTTTACGATGTGCATAGAGATATAAAAATTCACCTTCACTTTCAATATCTTGTAATACAGAATTTAAAAGAGTGTTGTTGGTTTGTTTTTGAGTACTGTCTTTAGTTGTTTGCGTCGAGAAAAATAATACTTGTGAGAAATATTGAGCTATAATTTTATATTGTTCTTCAGAAAGGTTTTCAAAGTCTATAGCTGTGAGTCCATAGCGTTTTTCTAAAAGTTTTTCTAAGTCATCTGTAAAAATACGAGTGTACCATTGTAGTGTTTCAGTAGGTGTATAATAGCGTACTTTAGTAGTGCTAAAATAGTATTTATGTAGTTTGGTTTTAATAGTAGTTATTCCAGAATATTTATTTTCAAAACTTGCAGGAGTGCCATTAAAACAAAAAACACTTATAATTAGTATTAAAAGTGTTTTTTTGAAGGAATGAGTCATTTTTCTTGAGAAGAAGTTCATTAAATCGTGTTATCTAAAAATTTTATTTTTATTAACCCAGTTTCTATAGGTTTGGCTGTATCTGTTATGTTGCCCTAGAGATTTTGAAAATTTATGGTAGCCAAAATTATTAGGATCTGCAACAAAGAAAAGATAATTATGTTTTTGGGCATTTAGTACGGCATCAATAGCTGAAATGTCAGCCATAAAAATAGGTCCTGGAGGAATCCCCGTATTTTGATAAGTGTTGTACGGACTTTTTACTTCAAGGTCTTTTCTAAGAACTCTTTTAATAACTTGTTTCCAATCATTAGTATTCTTTTTTAAAGCATAGATTACGGTAGGATCTGCTTGAAGACGCATCCCTTTTTTAATTCTATTCAAATATACCCCAGCCACTTTTGGACGCTCATCAATTTTGACAGTTTCTTTGTGAACAATTGAAGCTAAAGAGCTTACCTCTATTGGGGTAAGTCCTATTTCTTTTGCTTTTTGAGTTCTAGAAGTATTCCAGAATTTTTTGTAGTAAGTAAGCATACGTTCTCTAAATTCTTTAGCCGAAGTATTCCAGTAAAAATCATAAGTATTAGGAATATACATGCTTAGTGCATTTTCTGTTGAAAATCCACTTTCTTTTAAAAACTGAGGATCTTTAAAAGTTTTAAGCAAGCTTAAGCTATCGGGTTCTATTTGGTGTGAGATACGTCCAGCAAAATCCTCTAAACGTTCTTGGTTGTTAAAACGTATTTTAATAGGGGTATTTTTACTTCTTAGGTTGTCAATAAGGTCGTTGTTAGAAGATTCTTTTTTCAGGATATACTTTCCTGCTTTTACCCTTGTGTGATAACCTTTTTTTTGAGCAAGTAAACTAAAGGATTGTATGTCCTTAACATATGGAGCTATTAATACTTCTACTTCTTTGAAAGTAGCATTTGTAGGGATATATACTGTTACTTGTTTTTCTGAAAATGAGGTGTTGCTCTCAAAAATTTTGGTATATACAAAATAGGAGAAAATACCACCTCCAATAATAGTAAGTAAAACAATAAGTGAAAGGATTTTTTTGATGTACATAAACGCTAAAATACTTCGTTAGACGTACAAATATACAGAACTCTCCTGTTTTATCTAATGATATTGGTGATGTATAGTTATACGCATCAATCTTTACTATTAAATGCATTTTAACAATTAGGTATTTAGAGCTTGTTTAAACTCATTACTTTCTATAATCCAAAACCTTAAACTTTTGAATTACAGTTTGTATTCAGTTTAAACAAGCTCTTAAACAAGCTCTAAGCTGAACCGACCGATATTAATACTTTTCTTAATTATCTGAAATAATTTTTAAATTTACGTAAAGCTATCAAAAACAACCATTTTCTTCGGTTGTACTGAGATATAAGCCCTTGCTGAGAGGAGCTATTCTTTGAGTTATTAACGTATTCTTTTTCAGTAAAAAGAATAGCATCTTGCAAATTCATAAAATGATGTTTTTTATTAGAAGTATTTAAAAAACCTGATCTTGAAATGACATCTCTTACAGGACCAATCACTCCACAAAAAAGCATTTGGATGTTTTTTGATTTAAGGTCTCGGTGTACATTTTCCAAAGTACTTAAGCCTGTGCTATCTAAATGATGAATATTCGATGCTTGCAGAATGACATATTTAGGTGTTTTTTCTCGTTTTTCGATATAGGAATAAATGTTCTCTTTAAAATAATCTGAATTTCCAAAATATAATTGATCATCAAAACGTAGAATAATAAAATCTTTATGAGGTGTTCCTTCTGGAAAACGATTGTGATTACGATAGTAGTTCGTATTAGGGATTTTAATAAGTTCTGCAACATGAGGTTTTGAACTTCGGTATTGAAAAAGAATAAGCGAGAGTAATACTCCTGTTAAAATTCCGTATTCGATATTTATACCAAGTGCAATGATAAAAGTAAGTAACATCACCAGTAGTTCACTGGTTTGTACTTGTAAGTACCGTTTGGCTTCTTTTATTTTTAGCAAACTAAAAACAGAGGTAAGGATAATAGCTGCTAATGAAGGTTTGGGTAAGTAATAAATAAGAGGGGTTAAAAATAAAAGAGTAAGTGCAATAACTCCAGCACTAATTACTCCTGATATTTTAGTTGTGGCTCCTGCAGCTTCGTTTATTGCAGATCTACTATAACTTCCAGAGGCTAAATTCCCTTGAAAAAAAGTACCAAATATCTTTGCAAGTCCCAAAGCAATAAGCTCTTTGTTAGGGTTTATTTTATAGGTTTGGTGTTTCATTTCAAAAGATTTTGCAATACCAATACTTCCCATATACCCAATAATAACAAGTGTAAATACTGTAGGTGCAATTTGCTCCAAAGTGTTTATACTTAGTTCAAATGTTTGTAATTGAGGGAGTCCTTTAGGTATTTTTCCTAATATATCAACACCCAATTTTTTAAAATTTAGGGCATAACTTAATATTGTCATTGTAATAATAAGTACTAATGGCATTGGAAAATTAGGCTTTATTTTTTTTGAAATGAGTAAGACACTAACACTTAGTATAGTGAGTATAGCTGTAAGTAGATGTACCTCATGCAGGTGGTTAAAAAAGTAAATGATTACTTCGATAGGAGTAATTCCTTTTGGAACTTCTAGACCAAAACCACTACCTAACTGAGAAAGAATAATAACGATTGCAGCCGCAGAAATAAATCCAGAAATAACAGGTTCTGACATAATTTGAGTGATAAAGCCCATTTTGAGTAGTCCTAAAAATACTTGAACAATACCAGTGATACATCCTGTAGCTAACACGAAGTAAATATATGATTCAGAAAAAGGGGGGGCTAGTTTGCTAATACCTGCCATTAAAATAATGGAAGTAATGGCTACTGGGCCAATATTTAAGTGCGGAGAAGTACCAAATATGGCGTATATTAAAATAGGTATTAAACAGGAATACAATCCGTAAATAGGAGGAAGCCCAGCTAAGAATGCATAAGCAATTGCTTGGGGTACTAACAGTACTCCAACAGTAAGACCACTAAAGAAGTTTTTTTTGAAATCTTTAACGATATAGCTTTTGTTTTTTTCTATAAAATTTTTCAATAAAATAGGTATGGAATGTGTGAAACAAGCTTTTAAAAAATAAGCACTGATGGTTCTACCATCAGTGCTTATTTTTTAAGTTACAGTATTTTTTAAATAAGTACCAATGATACATTAAAATATACGTGAAAAATATTCTTTTAAAAGCTTGTTTAAAGGGAATATAAACTGTAATTCAAAAAAATAAGATTTTGGTTTACATTTAATGATGTACATATCTTTAGATATGTAAGTCCTTTTAAAGTGATCCAAGTTCTTAAAGTGTTGGATTATAGGAAGTAGTGAGTTTAAATAGGCTCTAAGGTGTAGAATCTCTTTCAACAATACTACTTTTAATTATTTTAGTGCTTGGTAAATAGCGTTCTGCTCGAAGTTCTAGTTTATCAATGAGAATACGTGCACATTCTCTACCCATTTTTTCTCCATGCTGAGAAACAGTGGTGAGGCTAGGGAAGGAGAGTTGGGCAACAACTCCATCTGTAAACCCCATTATAGCAATTTTATTTGGGATTTCATATCCAAACTTTTTAGCACTATTTAATGCACATATTCCAGAGAGTTCATCAAGTCCCAAAAGGGCATCTATTTGATGATCTTTAATGAAATCACCGATACGATCTATAGGATCTTCTCTGCGTTTTATTTTTATAAGATGTCCACTTAATTTGTTTTCTTCTAGAGTTTTAATAGCACTATCATAACGTTGTTTTCCTACTTCTAATCGGTGGACAGAAGAAACGATACCAATACGTTTTCTGCCCTTTGAAAGTAAGAATTCAATAGCTTTTTTAGCAGCATCCCTGTCATCAAGTACTACTTTATCACAATAGACTTCTTCAATAACCCTATCGAACATTACCAATGGTACATCGTCTTTTAAGATGGTATTATAGTGTTCGTAGTCTTTTTTATTTTGTGCTTCTCTACATGTAGAAATAATAAATCCATCCACCCCATTGTAAGATAACATTTCTAGGTATTCTTGCTCTTTTTTTAGGGTTTCATTGGTAATACAAGTAATAATTTTATAGTCATGTAGTGCAGCTTCTCTTTCAATACCTAAAAGTGCTTTTGCAAAAAAACTATTTAGTACTTCTGGAATTACAACCCCAATATTACGAGTTTTATTACTTTTTAAACTAACAGCAAGTGCATTGGGTTTATATTTGCGTTCTTTTGCTAGTTTTTTAACACGTTCTATAGTAGCTTGACTAATCTCAGGATCATCTTTTAGAGACTTGGATACAGTCGATATGGATAAATTTAACTCTGCAGCTAATTGTTTTAAAGTAACTCTTTTCTTCATCTATAACGTTATAATTGTTTAGTGTAGTTTTGTGTGTTTTTTTTAAGTTAAAAGTCTTTTGGGTTGTTTTATCAAGTAATAAATATAGTAAAAAGTTAACACATATTTAATAGGTATATGTTGTTAAGTTTTTTGTAAAGTAGGTGAAACTACTTGTATTGACAACTAAATATTTATTTATTACTATTAAAATATCGATGTAACCAATAAAAATAACCTTAAAGGTCTGTTGTCGGATTATTTTAAAGTTTATTTATTTATTTTTTTAACTTATAAATTACACTAATTATTCTTTGAAATCGATATAGAATAAATTGAAGTATTTTTTCTAATAAGAGCTTGTTTAAAGGGAATACAAACTGTAATTCAAAAGTTTAAGGTTTTGG
>WTKB01000024.1 GCA_011524575.1 Aquimarina sp. | reverse complement strand
TTAACAGAATAACGAATTTAAAGTCTATTTTTTATTGCCATGAAAGTTACCATTACTAGTTTTTTTGAAAAGCGTTCTATAGCTTACAAATTACTTATTTTTTTGGTAACTACTATCGTTATAGTCTATTCGTTGCCAAGAAAAGGAAAGTTTAGATATGATTTTAGTTTAGGAAAACCTTGGGAGCATGAGAATTTATATGCTCCTTTTGATTTTGCTATTTTAAAATCAGAAGAAGCATTACAAAAAGAACGTGATCAAATTAAAGAAAATGCTATTCCTTATTTTGATTTCGATTCTAAAACGTATAATGAAGTACTTGCAAGATTTCCACAAAGTTTCGAAACAATTTTTGAAGATTCCATTGATCAACCCGAAGAACAAGAAGACCTCAAGAAATTTATTTATAGTTTTTTAGAAGAGATTTATGTATTTGGAATTTTAGAGCAGGGTATAGATTTTCCAAATCAAAAAATTATATACTTTAATAAATCTAATCAAATTACCGAAATACCTTTTGGTAATATGTATACGCTCTCTAAGGTATCAGAGCAATTGAAATTAAAGGTGAAAAGTAATTATCCTGATTTGCAGGATAAATTAACTTTTTTATTTTTTGAACTTATCCATCCTAATGTTTTTTTAAATAAAGACTTAACACAGAAAGTATTAGATCAAGAACTTAGTAAAGTACTTACTACACGTGGAAGTGTAGATTCTGGAAGTAGGATTATTGCTAAAGGAGAAGTAATAGATACCAAAACTTATTTTATATTAAAGTCTCTTCAAAAAAAATATGAACTTCAAATTTGGTCAAAAAATAGCCAAAATTGGGTGCTTTTTGGTTACACGCTTCTTGTAGCATTGGCTTTGTTGATGTTATTGTTATTTATTTATAAGTTTCGAAGAAAAATTTACCATAATAATACTAAGATCACTTTTGTACTTTTTAATGTGTTATGGGTGGTATTACTTACCAATAAAGTAGTTTCTTTTAATCCAGATTATGTTTACATAGTACCAATTTGTATTCTTCCATTAGTGATTAAAGCATTTTTTGATGCCCGATTAGGTTTTTTTACCCATGTAATCACATTACTCATTTTAGGTTTTATTGTTCCTAATAGTTTTGAATATTTATTTCTACAAATTATTACTGGTATTGTAACCATACTTTCGGTATCTGATTTATATAAACGAGTGAATTTATTTATATCCGTAGGTCAAATTACATTAGTATATATGATAGGGTATGTTGCATTTCATCTTATTCAAGAAGGAAGTTTAACACTTTTAAATACAGAGTTTAATGCTTTTTTGTATTTTATTTTATGTGGGTTTGCAACACTTATTTCTCATCCACTTATTTATGGTTATGAAAAAGTTTTCGGACTTGTTTCTGATGTTTCGCTTTTAGAGTTAAGTGATACCAACTCAAAACTTTTAAGAAGACTTTCTAATGAGGCTCCTGGTACTTTTCATCATTCGTTAAATGTAGCTAATATAGCAGAAGCTGCTGCAAATACAGTAGGGGCTAATGCAATGCTTGTAAGGGTGGGAGCGTTATACCATGATATTGGGAAAATAGATAATCCTACTTATTTTACAGAAAATCAGATAAATAATATTAATTTACACGATAATTTGTATCCTGTAGAAAGTGCTAAAATTATAATATCGCATATTGAAAAGGGGGTGGAATTAGCCAAAAAATATAACCTTCCAGAGCGTATTATTGATTTTATTAGAACACATCATGGGAATTCTTTAGTGTATTTCTTTTATGCTAAAGCTTTAGAAGAGGATCCAAACATTGACCCAGACCTTTTTAGGTATAAAGGTTTCATTCCTTTTTCTAAGGAAACCGCTATTTTAATGATGGCGGATAGTATCGAAGCTGCTTCAAAAAGTTTAAAAAATCCTACTAGAGAAAGTGTTGATTTATTAGTAGAAAAAATTATCGAGAAACAAATGGCAGATAAACAATATCGTAATGCCAATATTACTTTTAAAGATATTTATGAAATAAAAAAAGTAATGAAAGATAAACTTAATAATATGTATCATTTACGAGTAGAGTATCCTGAATAATCAAATAGTTTTTGTTGTATAAAGATTTAGTTTTTTATTCTCATAGGAATTCTTTTGTAAAATGATTTATATTTTACATTCATTTAGGTATAAATAAAAATAATTTATATGTCTTATCAAATTGCGATCATAGGTGCAGGTGTAAGTGGGCTTACTGCGGCTATACATTTAGAATCTTTAGGATATTCTGTTCATATTTATGACCAAAATACGCATATTGGTGGGCGTTTACAAAGTGTGGCATTCGATGGTTATACTTTAGATGTTGGTTTTCAGGTGCTTTTAGAAGAATATCCAATGGTTAAAAAATATTTGGATGTAGCGGCTTTAGAAATGCAATATTTTGAGTCTGGTGCTTACATTTTTAATAATCAAAAAAGTTATGTGTTAGGGAATTTTTTGAATAATCCTTCTTTATTATGGAAGACTGTTATTGCAGATATTGCCACCTTAACGGATAAGATAAAGATTTTAAAACTCGCCAATCGTTTAAAAAATACTTCGATAGATACTATTTTTCAAAGCCCTGAAATGACAACACGAGATTACTTGCGTTTTTATGGTTTTTCAGAAAGTATAATAGATCATTTTTTTAGACCTTTTTTCTCTGGAGTTTTTTTAGATACGCAATTAGATACTTCTTCTCGTCAGTTCGAATTTACTCTTAAGATGTTTTACGAAGGTAAGGTGGGAATCCCTAAAAAAGGAATTCAAGAAGTAGCTTTGCAGTTGGCAAGTAAATTAAAAAGCTCTTCCGTTAATCTTGGTAAAAAAGTACAACAAATACAAGGTAATAATATTTCTTTTGAAAATGATCAAATGGAACATGCTGATTATATTATCGTAACTTCTAATATTGATCGTATGTTACCTAATTTAGGAGAGAGTACCATAAAATGGTCGGGTACAGAAAACTTATATTTTACCGTATCTCCAGAATATGTATTTGATAAAAAATTAATTGGTTTAGTTTCTTCAAAATCAGGTGCAATTATTAACTCTATTTGTTTTCCTGATACTTATAAGGCAAATGAACAGCAATTATCATTATTATCAGTATCTATTGTGAAAAAGCATGATTTTACGGATTACCAACTTATTCAGCATGTGAAACGTGAACTCAAAGAGCATTTTAATATTGAAGTAACGAAGTATCTAACTACCTTTCAAGTTTCTAAGGCACTTCCTGAATTTTTTAATTTACAAAACAACTACGATCCTTCGGAGTGTCAAATTACCGAAAATATTTTTCTTGCAGGAGATACCATGCTTAACCCATCGTTAAATGCAGCTATGCGTTCTGGAGAATTGGCAGCACAGGCTATTCATCAAAAGATTACGGGAATTGTAGGCTTATAAAACACATAGTATTTGTGCAGTTTGGCACTTTCAAAAAAAAGCCCGTTGTAAATCAACGGGCTTTTTTGAAAAGCTCTAAAGTTTGAAAAATTATTGGTGTACTTTATTCACAAACCCTTCAATTCCTTCAATTCCTTCTTCGGTAATCATCTTAATAAATGCCGAACCAATAATAGCACCTTTGGCATATTGAGTCGCTTTATCAAAAGTATCTTTATCCTTAATACCAAAACCTACTACTTGTGGGTTCTTTAGTTGGTAACTATTTATTCTTTCAAAATAGCTTTCTTGTGTATCTCCAAATCCACTAGTAGAACCCGTAACACTTGCTGAGCTTACCATGTATATAAAACCATCTGAGGCTTCATCAATAGCTCTTATTCGCAACTCACTTGTTTGCGGCGTAATTAAAAATACATTAATAAGCCCGTTTTTTTCAAAAGTACTGCGGTAGTGGGTATTGTATTCTGCAAGAGGCAAATCAGGAATAATAAGCCCATCAATACCTATATTTTTACATTCTTTACAAAAATCTTCTATACCATATTGCATCATAGGATTAAAGTAGCCCATAATAATTAAAGGGATATGTATTTTTTTTCGAATGTCTTTTAGTTGCTCAAAAAGTAGTTTGGTGGTCATTCCATTTTTAAGAGCTGCTGTGGAGCTTTCTTGTATGGTAGGGCCATCAGCTAAAGGGTCACTAAAAGGTAATCCAATTTCTACCATATCTACTCCTGATTCTTGTAACTTTTCTAGAACAGGTACAGTATCTTCAAGTTTGGGATAGCCTGCAGTAAAATATATAGAAAGTAACTTTTTATCTTCCTGTAGTTTTTTATGAATTCGGTTCATGATGTTAAAAAAAAATAAATTAAGCCAAATTAAAATAATCAATGTAGGTGTTGAGGTCTTTATCACCACGCCCCGATAAACTAATTACCACCACATCGTCTTTTTTGAAGCTTTTTTGTTTAAAAATAGAAAGTGCATGAGAGGTTTCAATTGCAGGAATAATCCCTTCTAGTTTAGAAAGTTCTAAGCCAGCTTCCATAGCATCACTATCCGTTACAGAATAAAACTCTGCACGACCCGTTCGAGCTAGGTGTGCGTGCATAGGCCCTACACCTGGATAGTCCAAACCTGCTGATATAGAGTAAGGTTCTGTAATTTGTCCATCATCAGTTTGCATGAGTAAGGTTTTACATCCGTGGATAATACCGTCTTTCCCAAGTTTACTTGTCGCAGCACTATGTCCAGAATCTACTCCTTTACCAGCAGCTTCTACAGCAATAATTCCTACTTCTTTTTCATCTAAAAAGTGGTAATAGGTTCCTGCTGCATTACTCCCTCCTCCAATACAGGCAATTACATAATCGGGGTTACTACGTCCTTCTTTTTCTTGAAGTTGTGATTTTATTTCTTCTGAGATTACACTTTGGAAACGGGTAACCATATCTGGATATGGATGAGGACCAATAGCTGAGCCTATGATATAATGTGTGTCAGTGGGGTTATTGATCCAATCTCTGATAGCTTCATTTGTAGCATCTTTTAGTGTTTTACTACCAGAAAGTGCTGGGCGTACCTCAGCTCCTAACATTTTCATACGAGCTACATTAGGAGCTTGACGTTTAATATCGATTTCTCCCATATACACAATACACTCCATACCCATAAGCGCACATACGGTTGCCGTAGCTACTCCGTGTTGTCCTGCTCCAGTTTCGGCAATAATACGTTTCTTACCCAGTTTTTGAGCGACAAGAATTTGCCCTATAGTATTGTTGATTTTGTGTGCCCCCGTGTGGTTTAGATCCTCACGTTTAAGATATACTTTCGTTTGGTATTTTTCTGATAAACGTTTTGCGTAATATAAAGGGCTAGGTCTTCCAACATAGTCTTTTAATAATTGGTTGAATTCTTTAACAAAACCAGGTTCGCTTGTAATTTCTAAGTATTTACTGCGAAGCTCTTCTACATTTGGATAGAGCATTTCAGGGATATAGGCACCTCCAAAATCTCCGTAATATCCTTTTTCATCTACATTATAAGTGGTTTCCATAATTTTTTTAGTTCTTATAAATTAACGCAC
>WTKB01000317.1 GCA_011524575.1 Aquimarina sp. | reverse complement strand
TAATTTTAAGCAAGAATTGGTATAACACCAGATTGTAAATTATACTTGTTTGTATCATTTACATTAAGAGCATGTTTAAACTGAATACGAACTGCAATTCAAAAGTTTAAGGTTTTGGGTTACTTTTAAATGATGCACATATCGAGATATGTAAATCTTTTTAAAGTGATCTAAGTTCTTAAAATTTTGGATTACAGGAAGTAGGGAGTTTAAACAAGCTCTAAATATTGAAGTCATTTAAACTACTCTTGATCTTTTGATTCTTCTTTTAATTCATTATCATCTATGTTTTTATTTTCAAGTAACGCCTTAAGAGAATCTCTTTTACGCTTACGTTCTTCTAAAAGTTGATTTTTTCGTTCTTCATAGATTCTTAACTTTTCAGCTCGGATACGCTCTCTTTCGGCTTTACGATCATCTAAAGCTTTTTGACGAGCTGCCTTCTTTTCTTCAAGTGCCTTTTGACGTTCTGCAATTTCTGGATTAGCCATTGATAAATCCTCTTGAGAAGCTTTTTCTAAATGACGTTTTGCAGCTTTTCCTTTGACTTGTTTCGCTTTATAGGCTTTTGTAATTGACCTTAAAACCACATCACTAATATCATATTTATCAGCAGTATATAACATTAAAGCATCCGCAGATTTATCAAATACAAAATCAAATTTTTTATTTGTAGCAATTTGTTGCACCGTGTTAAAAACTTGATCCTGAATAGGCTGAGTAATTACCTGCTTTTGAACCATTAAACTACCATTAGGTCCAAAACATTTTTGTTTATACTCTGAAATTTCTTTTTCTTTATAAAAGATATCTTCTTCACGTTCTTCAATAAGTTCTGGAGTAAGTAATATTCTTTCATTATTTAAATCCTCTGTCATTTCCTCCACATCCTTGGTCATAGAAACAAGTTCAGACTGCCAACTTTGCACTCTTTTATCTAGCTCTTGTACGGCTTCTTGATATTCTGGAATATTCTTAAGAATATAATCCATATCGATATAACCTACACGAACACCTCTTTGTGCAAAAGTACTTTGAAGACCTGTACAACAAATAAATATTAAAAAAAAATGTTTTAAATTCATCATCTAAATAGTTATTTACTTAATAGAAATAATTGTGCCAAAAACCTAAAATTGTTGTCCTAGTACAAAATGAGTTTCCCATCCATGTGGTGATGACTCATTGAGTAACTTATCAAAGCCATAACCAAAATCAACACCAAGTAGCCCAAAAGCAGGCATAAAAACACGTATCCCAAGTCCTGCAGATCGGTTTAATCTAAAAGGATCAAACTGTCTAAAACTATCAAAAGCAGCACCCGCCTCCACAAAACCTAAGGCATAAATAGTAGCTGCTGGATTAAAGCTAATTGGATAACGCAATTCCAAAGAAAACTTATTAAATATTGTTGATCCACTTGTAGAAGTTTCAATATTACCTGATAAATCAGTGGTTGTAGAAACAACTTGTGCATCTGGATACCCTCTTAACGGAACATTTTCAACAGAAACAATACCACTATTGGCACCAAGTCCACTTCCTCCTAACTGAAAACGCTCAAAAGGAATAACTCCCCTATCTTGGTTATAAGCTCCTAAAAATCCGAACTGAAAAGAAGACTTAAATACAAACTTTTTGCTAAGAGAGCTATACCAATCCCCTGATAGTTTTAATTTATAATATTCCAACCACTTGAAACGCTCTTGATCTATTTCAGAGATACGGTTCTCAGAGGTGTTAATATCTCTTCGTTCTATGGCTAAAGCCTCCCAGTCTGTAGCATTTGAAAACGCAGAATAAGGTATGGAAGCTTTTGCAGTAAGGCTAATTCTAGATCCACCAGTAGGAAAGATAGGACTTACACTCGTGTTATCTCTTGTAATACCTAAAGTGTAAGAAAAATCATTAGCTGTACCATCACCAAATGTAAAAAGCCCTGTATTGAAATTTTGCAAATCAAAATGTCTAAAACCTATATTTTGAGAAAGTGTAAAATAATCATCTGGCCAGCGTAAACGCTTTTGAATACCAACATTACCCGATGTTACCAAGAAACTTTGGTTTTTATCCACCTCATTCGTTGTAAAATCAAAATCAAATTGCTTAGTTCTAGAAAAAGAAAGGGATAATTGGAAAGGTTTCTTTCCGCCCAACCAAGGTTCGATAAACGAGAAACTATGCACCCTAAAACTACGGCTATATTGTGCCCTGATAGATAAACTTTGTCCATCACCAGAAGGAAGCGGTTTATAAGATTCTTTATTAAAGATATTACGAATAGAAAAATTATTAAAACGAAGACCTAAAGTTCCAATAAAACCAGTACCTCCATAACCTCCTTGTAGCTCAAACTGACTAGATCCTTTTTCTACTACACTATAGTCAATATCTAACAAACCTGCATTTTGATCAATGTTTTTAATATTTGGAACAAGTTGTTCGGTATCAAAAAAATTGGTTTGCCCTAATTCTCGAATACTTCTTACAATTTTATCTTTACTATAAACTGCTCCTGGAACGGTTCTTATATTACGATACAATACATGATCATTCGTTTTAGTATTTCCAGAAACTGTAATCTCGTTAAATCTCGCTAGTTTTCCTTCTGTAATTCGTACTTCAAAATTAATAGTATCGTTTTCAACACCTGTTTCTACAGGTACAATCCTTGAGAAAAAATACCCATTATTTTGATATAAATTTGTAATATCTTCTGCATCAGGACGTGTAGCGTCCGAAATTCGCTTTTCTAAAAGTACTGCATTGTAAACATCTCCTTTTTGAAGAACAATTTTATCTGCAAGTTGTTCATCACTAAAAACAGAATTCCCTAAAAAACTGATATCCCCAAAATAATATTTATTTCCTTCTTCTAAACTAAGCTCTAAATCAATAAGATTTTCACTTAGATTATAAATGGTATCTGTAATAATTCGTGCATCTCTAAAACCTTTTTCTTTATACTTTTCAATAACATTGGCTTTATCTGTTTCAAAGTCAGAGGCGATATATTTTGATGGTTTCCAAAAACGCCAAAATTTCTTAGCTTTTGTTTTTTTAAGATGCTTCTGAATTTTAGAATCTGGAAACTCCTCATTACCCACTACACGTACTTCTCCTATCTTAACACGATCTCCTTTAAAAACTTTAAAGAGTAATTGTACTTGCTGCTGATCATTTACAGAATCTTTTACAGGAATTGTATTGGCAATAACCTTAGCATTAAGAAATCCTTTTTTCTTGTAGTGATTTCGAATGTAATTTTTAGTTGTAATTACTAAATTCTCTGTGACTTTAGTATTAGGATTAAGATTGTTTTCTGTAATAAAATCTTCTGCTTTACTTCGAGAAACCCCATCAATACGTGCTTCTTTTAAAACAGGCAACTGCTCTAAAGAAATTTCTATAAAGGCATTAGTACCTTCAGTTTTGGTTAGGTAAATATTAACATTTTTAAAAAGTCCTAGGTCCCAAAGTTTTTTAATCGTTTTACTAATAGCATCCCCTGGCAGATATACTTGCTGTCCTTCTTTTAGACCAGAGTAGGCAATAACAGTTTTCTCGTTAAAAGAAGTATTTCCTGTAACTTCTATTTGTTTTATAGTATATAATTTAGAAGTACTTAATGCCAAATCTTGAGCATAAAGACTAGGATAAATACCTAAAATACATACAACTGCTAAAATGTTGAAATAAAATATTTTAAAAAAATGTTTAGCGGAGTTGCTCACTTGTTTTTCCAAATCGTCGTTCTCTTTGTTGGTAATTTAAAATTGCTTGGTTAAGATGTTCTGCTTTAAAATCAGGCCAAAGAACATCAGTAAAATAAAGTTCTGCATAAGCAATTTGCCATAGCAAAAAATTACTGATCCGTTGTTCTCCACTGGTACGGATTAAAAGATCCACATCAGGCATGTCAAAAGTATACAAATGTTCTTTAATAACGTCTTCTGTTATGGAATGTGGCGAAATTAAATCATTTTTTACTTTATCTGATATTTCTCGCACGGTTTTTATAAACTCTTCTCTTGCTCCATAACTTAAAGCTAAAGTAAGTACAAGATTCGTGTGTGTCTGTGTTTTATTGATAACCTCTTGAAGTTCTTGCTGGACTTTCTTTGGAAGATCTGTCATTAATCCAATAATGTTTAAACGAATACCTGCTTTTATAAACTGAGGCATTTCTCGTTTTAAGGACTTTACTAAAAGACGCATTAGGGTATCTACTTCTAATTTTGGACGTTTCCAATTTTCAGTAGAAAAAGCATAAAGGGTTAAGTAAGGAATTCCTAAATCTAAACAAGCATTTACCGCTTCATTAGCTGATTTAGTACCTGTCTCATGCCCCATAGCCCTTAATAGACCTCTTTTTTTTGCCCATCTTCCATTACCATCCATTATAATAGCAATGTGTTGAGGTAAATTTTTCTTTGAAAGTGGTATTTTAGTATTCATGTTAGTGTCAATCGAGTAAAAACTTAAAAAATACAATAGCAAGGTTTTCTCCCAAAAGTATACGAAAGTGTTACTCCTGTGTAAAAATACCAATCATTATTATTAGCATTTCCAAAACTTAAATTTTTATCGATAGGGAGCTCTAAACTATCTGGACTACTACCATCTAGATTATCTGTAAAAGTATATCTCGAACCTAGCTCTGCTGCAAACACCAAATGCCTAGATAAATTCGTTTTTACACCAATAACAAAAGGTATCGCTGCTGTCCAACTCCTATCATAAGCTTTAAATATACCATCAGCAGCCAGTGCTAACTGATCATGATGAAAAAAGGTTATTCCAGAATACAAATATGGAACAGTTTGTTTTGCTTTGGAGTTGGTACCCCATAAATCCCATTCCCAGAACGTATATTCCAAACCCAATGATAGTTCCTTAATGCTATTCTCAAAACTAAAGTCACGAGCTACTTTACGAGCATCTTTAGAGTCACTGTCATTACCGGAAATATCTGCAAAAAGTGCGGAGAAACGAAAAGAATGTCGCTTACTCCGATTCCATTTCGCCACAACAGCTGCAGCTGTGTTAGAAGAGTGTATAAAATTAGAATTCCCTACATCACCTATATAATTAACATTACCAAGACTTAAACCTACATCATAGGTCTGTGCTTGTAATGCCATTGCAAGAAGGGTAAAAAATAAAAGAAAACTTTTTTGCATCATGACTAAATTTGCAAATGTAAAAAAATATATTGATTCGAATTTAAGGTTTTAACACCGAACTATCCTAAAAAAACAAAAAAATAGACAAGATTTCTGATAAAAAGTAAGGAAAAAAACCCAATACTAAGTTTTAACCAGTACTAACTAGATAAAATAACAACAATTAGTATTAAATACAGAAAATGAAAAACAGACTAACTCTATTAAAAATCAGTAGATTATTTTTTTATTCTTATTTATTCTAAATAAATTTGTGTAAAAATAATAGAATCATGATTTTAGAAACAATAATCATTCCCGCAAAAAAGATTATGGAAATACAAGAAATAAATCCAAACCATTTTTCTTGTGGTGATAAAAAGAAAAAATGCTGTAAAAAATACCGCAAAAAAAATAAAAAAGCATGTAAAAAATGTCCTTTAAATCACGCTTAGAGCTTGTTTAA
>WTKB01000348.1 GCA_011524575.1 Aquimarina sp. | reverse complement strand
CTAATAATAAATATAAAAAATAATTTATGACACTCAGCCTTACCCAAAAAGTTAATGAATGGCTTGCAAGTCCATTTGATACTAATACACAAGAAACAGTTCGAAAACTTAAAGAAGAAAACCCAGAACTTCTAGAAGAATCATTCCATAAAGACTTAGAATTTGGAACTGGTGGTATGCGAGGTATTATGGGCGTTGGTACAAACCGAATTAATAAATACACCTTAGGAAAAAGCACACAAGGATTAAGTAGTTATTTAAAAGAGCAATATCCTACAAAAAAATTAAAAGCAGTAATTGCTTATGATTGCCGTAACAACAGTGATACCTTAGCACAAACAGTTGCTGATGTTTTTTCTGGTAATGGTATTGAAGTATATTTATTTTCAAGTTTAAGAACCACACCAGAACTATCCTTTGCTGTAAAACACCTAGAATGCGACTGTGGAATTGTACTCACTGCAAGTCATAATCCTCCTGCTTATAACGGGTACAAAGTATATTGGAAAGATGGTGGGCAACTTGTACCACCTCAGGATAAAGAAATTATAGAACGAATCAGTACAATTACTTATACAGACATTTCTTTTGATGGAAATAAAGAACTCATACACATCATAGATAAAGAAGTAGATATACCTTTTATAAAAGCCGCTGTTGAAAACTCCGATTTTATAAATGAAGCAAGTACAAAAGAAAATCTAAGCATCGTATTTACACCACTACATGGCACATCAGTAACTGCCATACCAGAAGCTTTGAATCAATCAGGTTTTAAAACGGTACATATTGTTAAAGAACAAGAAAAACCAGATGGTAATTTTCCAACTGTTGTATCTCCAAATCCAGAAGAAAAAGAAGCATTAAAAATGGCATTACAACTTGCCGAAAAAACAGATGCAGATATTGTTATAGGTACTGATCCTGATAGTGACCGATTAGGAATTGCTGTAAGAGACAACCAAAACAAACTGACACTACTTAATGGAAACCAAACCATGGTAGTAATGCTAGATTTTCTACTGAATCAGTATCAAAATACAAAAGGTTTTGATGGTAATGAATTCATCGCATCAACAATAGTATCTACACCTATGGTTGCAACATTAGCTGCTAGTTATGGAGTACACTACAAAGAAGTACTTACAGGATTTAAATGGATTGCAAAACTAATAAAAGATCATCCAGAACTTAAATTTATTGGAGGAGGTGAAGAAAGTTTTGGGTTTATGGTTGGTGACTTTGTACGAGACAAAGACGCAGTAACAAGTACCTTGTTAGCATGCCAAATAGCAGCCTATCAAAAATCTAAAGGAAGTTCATTTTACCAAAAACTTCAAGAGCTTTATCAAAAACATGGATACTTCAAAGAACATCTAGTTTCTCTTGTAAAGAAAGGGATTTCTGGTGCAAAAGAAATTGAAGATTTAATGGTGAGTTATAGAGAAAAAGGAATCACACAAATTAATGGAGAAAAAGTTGTCTATAAAGAAGACTATTTAACTCAGACCACTACAAACCTTCAAACAGGAGAAACCAAAAAAATAGATCTACCAAAAGCAAATGTGCTGATTTTTAAAACAGAGAAAAATACTAAAATTGCAGTCAGACCAAGTGGTACAGAACCTAAAATTAAATTTTATATCAGTGTACAAGCGTCACTAAACGATAAAATGAGTGATAAAGAAGCAGAAGCAGTTTTAAATACACAAATAAATGATGTACTTAAGGCCTTAAATTTATAATTTAGCGGTTTATTTTAAACCGCCAAAATGAAATACCTAAAAAAAATATTGAGGTTTGTACTTCCTTATAGGAAATACGCTTTTTTTAATATTTTCTTTAATGCACTTTATGCCCTTTTTAGTACTCTTGGCATGCTTTCTATATTACCCATGCTTGAAGTACTATTTAAAGAAAGTGAATCCGTTACAGAATTACCAAAATGGGCTGGAATAGGTAAAAGTAAAGATTTTGCTTTAGACACACTCAATTATTACGTAAACCAAAATGCAGAAAACTCCCCACTACAAACACTTATGTTTATGGTGGGGTTTATTATCAGTATTTTCCTGTTTAAAAATTTATTTAGATACCTCGCTTTATATTCGTTATCATTTTTGAGAAATGGAATCCTAAAAGATATGCGAGATGAAATGTATAAAAAAACAACCTCGCTCCCACTTTCATTTTTTAGTGAGCATCGAAAAGGAGATCTGGTAGCAAGAATTTCCTCAGATATCAATGAAATTCAAAATTCAATGCTCTCTGTTTTAGAACTGGTAGTTAGAGAGCCTTTAACAATTGTATTTACAATTAGTGCAATGCTACTTCTGAGTCCGAAGCTCACACTCTTTGTATTTATATTTATTCCAGTATCGGGTTTTCTCATTTCTTTACTAGGACGAAAACTTAAAAAAATGTCTTTAAATGTACAGAAAGAAATGGGAATTTTCCTATCCTATCTTGATGAAACTTTATATGGACTAAAGCTTATAAAAAGCTACAATGCAGAAGACTATTTCCAAAATAGATTTGAAAACTCTACAAAACGATTTTATGATTTTTCCAATACACTAATCCATCGCCAAAATTTAGCAGCACCAATAAGTGAGTTTTTAGGCATTTTAACTATCGGTGTACTTTTAATTTATGGTGGAAAATTAGTACTCATAGAACAAAACTTAAGCTCATCAGACTTCATTGCCTACATTGCACTGGCTTATCAAATCCTGACACCTGCAAAAGCTATTTCTAAAGCTAGCTACAAGATTAAAAAAGGAAATGCAGCCGCAGATCGCGTACTAGAAATATTAGAGATACAATCACCTATAAAAGATAGTAAAGACGCTATTAATAAATCAAAATTTGAAGATAAACTTACATTTTCAAATGTAAGTTTTAGTTATGAAAAAGAACTCGTATTAAAAAATATTAATCTTGAAATACCAAAAGGGCAAACAATTGCATTTGTAGGACATTCAGGAAGTGGAAAATCAACACTTGCAAATCTTGTAAATCGCTTTTATGAAGTAACAAGTGGGGATATTTCTATTGATGGAATATCTATTAAAAATTTAACTAAAAAAAGCTTGAGAGGACTTACAAGTGTTGTAACTCAGGATTCTATTTTATTTAATGGAAGTATTAAAAGTAATTTATGTCTTGGTGAAAAATATTCAGAAGATCAAATTATAAAAGCCTTAAAAACTGCAAATGCATGGGAGTTTGTAAAAAAACTACCTAATCAAATACATCAAAATATTGGAGATTCAGGCAATAAGCTCTCAGGCGGACAAAAACAACGACTATCCATTGCTCGAGCTGTACTTAAAAATGCTCCTGTGTTAATTCTAGATGAAGCTACTTCTGCTTTGGACTCAGAAAGCGAATATTTAGTACAAAATGCCTTAGAAAAACTAATGCACAAACAAACCAGTATTGTTATTGCTCATAGACTTTCTACAATTAAAAATGCAGATTGTATTGTAGTACTAAAAGATGGAAAAATAATTGAGAAAGGAAAACACAGCGAACTTCTTGCAAAAAATGGAAACTACAAACTTCTTGTTGATATGCAAAATTTAAAGTCCTAAACTTTCCTTTATAACTAATCCTGAGGTAAAAGTTTCGGAGGAAGAAGGAATATTTTTACCTAAAATAAGTTCTAGGAAAGTAGTTGTAGTTCCGTCATCACTTAAAAAACTAACATTATTTACAATTACTGTAGTAAGGAAATTTGTAGAAAAAGAATTATCAATGTAGTATTCTGAAACAAAAGCAGTACTTAAAGAAACATCTAAATAATACGGAAGATCGACAGTATTTAAATAAGTATAAGGATCTAAGTTAAAAGTAGAAATCTCTTCTCGGGTTAAAACCCCATCTCCATCATCATCAGAATCTAAATGATTAGGAATTCCATCTAAGTCGGAATCAATAAAATCAACGAAATCAATAACACCATCAGCGTCGGAATCAATATAAGGTGTTCTGAAACCATATTCGTTACTGGTACTTACATTGTCATTATCATCATCTTGATCTCTAAAATCTGGAATATCATCACCATCAGAATCCTGGAATATGGTCTCATCGCTAAAATCGGCACTCGTATAACCTTCTACAAAACCTTCATCTTGATTACTAATACCGTCATTATCCTCATCACCATCAGGAAGAATGTAAGCACTAGTAGCAAAAGTAATAGTACCATTAGTAGCTATCAGTTCTGATGTAAGTTCATTTCCTGTTGTAGAAATAGCGTTACAAAAGTAATCTTCAGCAGTTATTTCCTCAGAAAATTTAGTGTAAGTAACATTGGCACCAGAAGGAATGTTATTCGTAAAATATTGTTCTTCTGAAAACTGAAAATTACCTGTAAAAAGTGCCCAAATAGCCTCATTAGTTTCAGTATTAACATTATAAACAAGAGTTTCTTCCTTGAACTGATCTGATGTATTTGTACGGCAAATTTCTAAATTAGTATCATCAAAAATTAATTCTGAATAGGTAAAGTCTCCATCATCACAAGATACATAAAATAAAAAGCTAAAAACAACCTGTAAACGTAATATAAATTTCATCAACATAGTAGTTTTTAGCTTTAAATTCTATAAATATATTTTGCCTGTTTGTAAGGCTTATATCAAAGTAAATCTTATAATTTCTTTTTTACTTCAACTTGCTGGAAGCATTCTATGACATCATTTTCTTTGATATCATTGTAGTTTTTGATTTGCATACCACAATCATAACCTTTTGCTACCTCCTTAACATCATCTTTAAAACGCTTTAAAGATGCTAGTTCACCAGTATAAATAACTACATTATCTCGTATTAATCGTATAGAACAATTTCTATAAATCTTACCTGTTAATACCATACAACCTGCAATAGTTCCAACTTTTGAAATTTTGAAAGTTTCTCGGATCTCTGCTGTACCTGTAATTTCTTCTTTCATGACAGGAGATAACATTCCTTCCATAGCATCTTTAAGCTCGTTTATCGCATCATAAATAATAGAATAAGTACGGATATCTATCTCTTCTTTATCAGCTATGACACGTGCATTAGAAGTTGGTCTAACGTTAAATCCAATAATAATAGCGTCTGAAGCCGATGCTAAAAGTACATCACTTTCTGTAATTGCACCAACCGCTTTGTGTATAATATTTACATGAATCTCCTCAGTAGATAATTTCTGGAAAGAATCTGTAAGTGCTTCTACAGAACCATCCACATCACCTTTAAGAATTATATTAAGCTCTTTAAAGTCACCCAGTGCTATACGACGACCAATTTCATCAAGTGTAATGTGTCGTTGAGTACGTACAGATTGCTCTCGGTGTAATTGAGAACGTTTAGCAGCAATATTTTTAGCCTCACGCTCATCTTCCATTACATTGAACTTGTCTCCTGCCTGTGGCGCACCATCAAGACCTAAAATAGATACTGCCGTTGAAGGACCTACCTGTTTTAAGCGATTACCACGCTCATCTTGCATGGCTTTGATTTTACCACTATTCTTACCTGCAAGTAAGAAATCTCCTACTTTTAAAGTTCCTGTTTGTACTAGCACTGTAGATACATATCCACGTCCCTTATCTAAGAAAGCTTCAACTACTGTACCAACAGCATTACGATTTGGGTTAGCCTTTAGCTCTAGCATTTCTGCCTCAAGAAGAACTTTTTCTAATAATTCACTAACTCCTAAACCTGTTTTTGCAGAAATATCATGAGATTGAATTTTACCTCCCCATTCTTCTACAAGTAAGTTCATAGAAGCTAACTTGGTTTTAATATTATCTGGATTTGCTGTTTCCTTATCTACTTTATTAATTGCAAATACTATAGGAACTCCTGCTGCTTGCGCATGACTGATTGCCTCTTTGGTTTGTGGCATTATATCGTCATCCGCAGCAATTACAATAATAGCGATATCGGTCACTTGAGCTCCACGAGCACGCATTGCTGTAAAGGCTTCGTGACCAGGTGTATCAAGAAATGTGATTCGTTGACCACCTGCGAGCTCTACACCATAAGCACCAATATGCTGTGTGATACCTCCACTTTCACCTGCAATTACATTTTCTTCACGAATGTAATCGAGTAATGACGTTTTACCATGATCTACGTGACCCATTACGGTAACAATAGGAGCTCGTACTTCTAAATCTTCAGGACTATCTACAACTTCTTCAATAGACTCTTCAAGATCAGCAGTTACAAAATCTACCGTATAACCAAACTCTTCTGCAACTACAGTTAATGTTTCTGCATCAAGACGCTGGTTCATTGTAACCATCATACCCAGAGACATACATGCTGAAATAATTTGAGTTACAGAAACATTCATCATCGTAGCGATTTCACTGGCTGTAACAAATTCTGTAACTTTGATTATCTTACTTTCTGCTTGTTGTTCAGCTAAGAAATCTTCAGATTTCTGACGATGGAGATCTCTTTTATCTCTTCTATATTTAGCTCCTTTACCTCTATTTGATTTACCTTGAAGTTTTTCGAGAGTTTCTCGTACTTGTCTTTGTACTTCTTCATCTGTAGGCTCTTCCTTTTGAACAGGTGCAGGGCGTCTTTTATTGAATTTATTATTACCGCCTCTACCACGTGATCCAGATCCTCCACCTCTTCCAGAGTTTGGATTTGCACCCCCAGTTCTATTGGCTGTATTAGGATTCTTATTGATTCTTTTACGCTTCTTTTTATTAGCGTTATTTCCTGATTTATCTTTTTTCTCAGGTTTCTTAAATTTAGAAAGATCAACCGTTTGACCTGTAAAACTAGGACCTGATAACTTTTGATATTTTGTAGTTACAACTTCTGGAGCAGCTTCAGAAGATGGAGTAGCAACCTCTTTCTTAGAAGAATTTCCTGAAGAAATTGAAGCTTTAGCATTCGCTTCACTTACTACCTTATCTAATGCTGTATTTTTAGATGAAGAAATTGGTTTCTTTACAATTGAAGGTTTTGAAGCAACTGATGAAGATTTATCAGTGCTTTTAGCTTCATTTGAATTAACAACAGGCTTTTTATCTTTAGAAACAGTAGTTTCTTTTGTATTTACTGATTGCTTTGAATTAACTGACTTATTATCCGACTTAGGATTTTGATTTACATCCTTAGAGGCAGTCGTATTAGCCTTCTTAGCATTTGATTTTGAACGCCCTTTATTGGTTACAGGTAATTCAATTTTACCAACAGTTTTGGGTCCGTTTAAAGTAGCTTTAGCACGAACGACACCATCACGTTTATAACGCTCTTCTTGTTCACGCTCTCTTTTTTCACGAAGCTCCTTTTGCTGATTTTCCATCTGAACACGTATAGCTTGTTTCTCTTCTAAAGATTGTGCTCTTCTTTTCTGAGAAGCTACTTTCTTACTTTTATCACCCTGAAACTTTTCAGAAAGTAATCCGTAAATTTCAGTGGATATTTTAGTGGTAGGTTTAGGGTCAATAATATGACCTTTAGAGCTTAGAAAATCTACAGCTCTATCAAGAGAGATATTAAATTCTCTTAGTACTTTATTTAATCTCATGTTTTTTGTATCAGCCATATAGCTACCTAAATCTATTGTAAAGTAAGTATTTTATTCAGAATATCATGTCAAAATCGCATCATGTCAAAATTAATCATCAAATTCTGATTTCAAAATCCGAATTACATCATTTATTGTTTCTTCTTCTAAGTCTGTGCGTTTAATAAGATCTAAAATATCATATTCCAACACACTTTTTGCAGTATCTAAACCAATTTTCGCAAATTCTTCTATAACCCAAGCTTCAATCTCATCAGAAAATTCTGTAAGCTCAACATCTTCTTCCATACCCTCTCTAAACACATCAATCTCATAACCTGTAAGCATTCCTGCAAGACGAATATTAAAACCTCCTCTTCCGATTGCCTTAGAAACCTCATCGGGTTTAAGCATTACTTCAGCTTGCTTTTTTTCTTCATCAATTTTTACAGAAGCCACTTTAGCTGGGCTTAATGCACGAGTAATGTATAACTGAATATTATTTGTATAATTAATTACATCAATATTCTCATTTCCTAATTCACGAACTATTTCATGAATTCTTGAACCTTTAACTCCTACACATGCACCTACAGGATCAATACGGTCGTCATAAGAATCTACTGCGATTTTCGCCTTTTCACCAGGAACACGAACAGCATTCCTTATAGTAATAATTCCATCAAAAATCTCAGGAATTTCAGACTCCATAAGCTTTTCTAAAAACAAAGAAGATGTTCGAGACAAAATTATAGACGGCTTACTACCCTTTAAATCAACACGCTCTATAACACCTCTTACTGTTTCACCCTTTCTAAAAAAGTCAGAAGGAATTTGCTTATCTTTAGGCAAAATAACTTCATTACCTTCATCATCTAAAAGTATTATTGCACGATGCCTTATATGATGCACCTCAGCAGAATACAACTCACCTTCTAAATCTTTAAACTGCTTGTAAAGATTTGTATTATCGTGTTCATGAATCTTTGCTATTAAATTTTGACGCAAAGCAAGTATCGACCTCCTTCCAAGATCAATAAGTTTCACTTCTTCAGAAACATCCTCATTAACCTCAAAATCAGGCTCTATTTTACGAGCATCTGAAATAGAGATCTCTTTATTATCGTCCTCAACCTCTCCATCGTCCACCACCACACGATTTCTCCAGATTTCTAAATCTCCTTTATCTGGATTTACAATAATATCAAAATTATCATCTGAACCAAATTTCTTTTTCAAAGCACTACGAAAAGTCTCTTCTAGAATAGACATCAAAGTAACTCTATCTATAGACTTATTATCTTTAAACTCCGAAAATGATTCAATCAGGGCAATGTTCTCCATACATCAATTAATTAAACTCAACTACTACGTGTGCTTTATCTACGGCTTCTATATCTAACTGAACTTCTTTATCCACCCACATTTTACCTTTACCAACTGTTTTTGGCACACGCTCTTTCCATTCTAAAAAAAGAGTATTTTCAAAAACCTTAGTTAACGTTCCTTCATAAGAAACACCGTTTGAAACTACAACTAATTTCCTCTGTACATTTTTAAGATATTGCCTAGAATGAGTAATACCTTCACTCACACCAGCAGAAGCTACCTCTAAAGAATAAACAAACTCATCTAAATCCAAACTCGCTTCTAAAGAACGACTAACTTCAACACAAACATCTAATGTTAGCCCTGCATCAGAATCTAAGATAACTTTAATTTGATTTGCAGAAGTAACAGAAAGTTTTATCAAAAAAAGATCTGGTTTCTGCTCAAAAACAGTACTCAACAACTGACGAACTCTATCCTCTAGGGTCATGCTTTATAAAATTAAATTTCATCATAAGATTAAAGAGGGGACTTTTAGCGTCCCCTCTTTAATCTTAACAAAACTATAAATAAATTTAGAGCAAATATAAGGTAAATAAACTCAGTTTCAAAAGATCTAACCAAAAAAGCTCCAATTCAAAAACATCTACTGGTTAAAAATTCAACAACAGCAAACAATTAAGAAAACAGGAACATTTTAAAAAAACTATTTTAAAAAAAAAACTTTGACAAGCAAAAATACTTATCAAAGTTTAGTTGGCCTACTAGGGCTCGAACCTAGACTCTTCTGAACCAAAATCAGACGTGTTGCCAGTTACACCATAGGCCATTGTGTGGGTGCAAATATATAAGCTTTTTATATTACCACCAAATAATTTTAAAAAAAAATAATAACACTCACCTAACACCTTGATAGCAAAATCAAAGAAACTGAACTAAAATCATATAAAACAATTAATACCTATCAAAATTATTAAAAAGAATATAAACTTATGACCATCTTCTTGAATTTGGCCTAAACATAGTCTAAATTCGCAGTGGCTTATCACTTGTTTAAACTGAATACAAACTGTAATTCAGAAGTTTAAGGTTTTTGTTTACTTTTAAATGATGTACATACCTAAAGATATGTGAGTTCTTTTAAGGTGACTCTGGTTCTTAAAATTTTGGATCACAGGAAGTAGTGCCTTTAAACAAGTTCTTTCATAAAAGTGATTTAATTTATAAGTATTTGATCTATGAAAATTTCTTCCTCAACCTATAGTAAATACAATACCCTTATAGGATGGATAGTATTTAGTATTGCATTTATGGTATATACACTAACGGTAGAACCAACAGCAAGTTTTTGGGATGCAGGCGAATACATCTCAACATCAGCAAAACTACAAGTAGGTCATCCTCCTGGGGCACCTTTATATCAAATGATGGGTGCTTTTTTCGCTATGTTTAGCCCCAACAACCTTTACATAGCACTTGCTGTAAATATGATGTCTGTTGTTTCCTCTGCGTTTACCATCCTGTTTTTATTTTGGAACACCACCTATTTAACAGGGCATTTATTTGGTTATACACACAGAAAGTCCAAAGAACTCACTCCCAAAAATGCAATAGCCATACTTGGTAGTGGTGTACTCGCAGCTCTTAGCTTCACATTTACGGACAGTTTTTGGTTTAATGCTGTAGAAGCCGAAGTTTATGCTATGGCTACGCTCATTCTATCTTTACTTTTTTATCTAGGCACACGCTGGCAACAAGATTTGGAAACTCCTAAAGGACACAGATGGCTGCTTCTCATTAGTTTTGTTATCGGACTTTCATTTGGAATACATTTCATGGGATTACTAACAATACCAGCCATTGGATTCTTGTATTTCTTTAAAACACAAAAAGAAATTAACATCAAAAAATTCATTATAGCTAATATAAGTGTGGTAGGTATTTTGATGTTTATTTTTAAACTATTACTTCCTAGTACACTTACTTTATTTGGAAAAGTTGAAGTTTTCTTTGTAAACACCCTACGACTTCCTTTTAACTCTGGAACACTATTTATGGGAGCAACCCTAGTAATCCTATTTTATTTCTTACTACAATGGACTACAAAGAAAAATTATATACTGTTAAATACATTAGTACTTTGTATTTTATTTATACTCATTGGATTTTCTTCTTGGATAATGCTCCCTATTAGAGCCAACGCAGGCACAGTAATCAATGAAAATAACCCTAATAACGCTCGTGAATTATTAGCATACTACAACCGAGAACAATACCAAGAAACACACCTTTTTTACGGCCCCCAATTTACAGAAATGTATGGAGGACTAGACCCTATAACTCCTTACAAAGATGATAAACCAAAATTTGAAAAGGATCTTAAAAACAACAAATATGTTATTGTAAATCAATACAAAAACACAAAACAAAACTTTGAAGAAGCACACAAAGCGTTTTTACCACGTATGTGGAGTAGTGAACACGCTGAAAATTACTTGAAATTTACAGGACCCTTAAAGTTTGAAGTAAAACCTGAATACCAAAATGACCCTGAATTACAAGCGGTTTTAAAGCGCTTTATCGAAGATTACAATACAGGTAGAATAGACATGAAGCAATACGCTGACTTTTTAAATAAACTCAGTGGAGAATATATAACTATTGAAAAACCTTCATTTCTTGCAAATATCAATTACATGTTGGAATACCAATTTGGATATATGTACTGGCGTTACTTTATGTGGAATTTTACAGGAAGACAAAACGATAATCAGGGACAATACACGAACTTTGATGGTAACTGGATCAGTGGAATTCCTTTTATCGATAGTATAAGACTAGGAAACCAAGAACATCTAAATCCTGATGCACTAAACAACAAAGCACGTAACACCTATTATTTTATCCCACTATTACTAGGAATTATAGGTGTATTTTTCCATTCAAAAAAAGACATTGAAAACTTTTGGGTACTACTTTTGTTTTTTGTTTTTACTGGTTTAGCACTTAAATTTTATCTTAACGAAAGACCTTTTGAACCACGAGAAAGAGACTATGCACTTGTAGGATCTTTTTATGTTTTTTGTATATGGATAGGACTAGGAGGTGCAGCTATTTACAACAAATACCAACAATTTTTTAAGAAAAAAGGAGCTGTTATTGGTCTTTTTGCGTTTTTATTCACCGCTTGCCCGATGCTCTTAGCTTCTGAAAACTGGGATGACCACGATAGATCTAACAGATACACAGCACAATCAATGGCAAAAATGTATTTGAGTTCGTGCGATGAAAATGCTATTTTATTTACCATTGGAGACAACGACACATTTGCATTATGGTATGCACAAGATATTGAAAATTACCGTACTGATGTACGTACATTAAACACCAGCTTATTTGCAACAGACTGGTACATAGACCAAATGAAAAAGGCAGCATATAAAAGTGCTCCTATACCATCACAATTAACACATTCTTTTTACAAATGGGGAAGTAATGATGCAGTTTTTGGTCAAGTAGTAACTAGTGACACATTAGATATTAAAACATGGATGAATTTTGTGCAAAGTGATGATAAACGTACCAAAGTAGAACTTCAAAATAATGTATGGGTAAATACCTACCCTAGTAAACATATTAAAATTCCAGTTGATAAAAAAGTAGTACTTGAGAATGGTTTGGTAGATTCAAAAGATGCGGATCTTATAGAAGATTTTGTTTACCTTACTATAGGGGATGATATTTTATATAAAAACAGACTCTTAATGCTTGATTTATTAGCAAATAACAACTGGGAACGTCCATTATATTTTACAGGAGGAAGTTTTTCGGATGCGGATTACTTATGGCTTAAAGACTACTTACAAGTAGAAGGATTAACCTATAAACTTGTACCTATCAAAACACCTGTTGATCCCAATAACCCATTTGATATGGGACGTGTAAACGCTAATAAACTTTATAAAAATGTTATGAATTGGGAATGGGGAAATTCGGAAAGACCAGATATTTACCATGATCCAGAAACTCGTAAAAATGCAATTACTTACAGAAGTACACTTGCTCGTTTGTTTGAAGAACTATTTAAAGAAGGTAAAAAAGAAAAAGCTAAAGCCGTATTGGATTTGGGTATGGAAAAACTTCCAATGGACTATTATGGGTACTACACATTAATAGAACCATTTATAGAAGGTTACTACAAACTGGAAGAAAAAGAAAAAGCTAGAAAACTTTGGAATAAATTAGCATTAAAATACCAAGAAAGAATCTTGTATTTAGCAAGTTTAGACACAAAGCGAAAGCTACAAAACTCAGACGAAGTAATCAGTCAAGTAGAGCGTTACCGAAATATTGTTAAAACTCTTGTCAGCTATGAAAGTGAAACTTATGTTATGAAAAAAGCTCGTGAGTTTAATGAATATTTATTACTTTTTGAAAACTTATACAGTCCAGAAGAAGTACTGCAAACCGACCAAGAAAATATTGACAAAACAAAAGAAGTTACACCTAACAAGGATACATTAAATTCAAGTACAGAAAATTCATAAAATCACTTAGAATAATTTTATTTTTGTAAAAAAACAAGCTATGCTTAAAGTAGGAGTTGTAGGTGCAGGACATCTTGGAAAAATCCATTTAAAATTATTAAATCAGTCTGATAAATATCAACTAATTGGTTTTCATGACACCAATAAGGAAGCGAGTATTAAAGTCGCTGAAGAATTTGGATACACCTATTATGAAGATCTAGATACACTACTAGAAGCTATAGATGTAATAAATATTGTATGCCCTACTGTGGCTCATTACGCTATAGCAAAAAAAGCCATTAGCTCTAAAAAGCATGTGTTCATAGAAAAACCTATCACACATCATTTAGAAGAAGCTAAAGAGCTTATTGCCCTATGCAAAACGCATAATGTAAAAGGTCAAGTGGGTCATGTAGAACGTTTTAACCCTGCATTTTTAGCAACTAAAGATAAAATAAAACAACCTATGTTTATTGAAACCCATAGGTTAGCAGAGTTTAACCCTAGAGGTACGGATGTTCCAGTAGTGTTAGATCTTATGATTCATGACATTGATGTAATTCTAAGTGTGGTAAATTCAGAGGTGGTAAATATAAACTCTAGTGGAGTAGCTGTAATTAGCGAAACCCCTGATATTGCCAATGCACGTTTAGAATTTGAAAATGGTTGCGTTGCTAATTTAACATCGAGTAGAATTTCAATGAAAAACATGAGGAAATCTCGATTTTTTCAAAAAGATGCTTATATCTCTATAGATTTTTTAGAAAAAAATTGTGAAATAGTTAAAATGAAGAATGCTCCTGAAATTCCTGGGGAATTCGATATGATTCTAGAAAATGCTGAGGGCATTAAAAAACAAATTTATTTTGAAAACCCTAAACCCGAAAACAATAATGCTATTTTAGAAGAAGTAAATGCCTTTGCAGATGCGATTAATAACAATACTTCTCCAGCCGTAACTCTAGAACAAGCAACAAAAGCATTAGAAGTTGCCCTTGGGATCATTCAAAATTTTAAAACCGCCTAAAACCTATATCGCGTTATGATTGTCTCACAACTCAAAGAGATAAAATCTCAACTTCCAACAAATGTAACCCTTGTAGCCGTTTCTAAAACTAAGCCCGAAAGTGCTATTTTAGAAGCATATGAAGCTGGACAACGAATTTTTGGAGAAAACAAAGTACAGGAAATGGTAACAAAATGGGAAAACTTACCCAAAGATATATCTTGGCACCTCATAGGGCATTTACAAACGAATAAAGTGAAATACATGGCTCCTTTTGTCAGTTTGGTTCATGGTGTAGATAGCTTAAAATTATTAAAAGAAATCAATAAAGAAGCCTTAAAAAATAATCGGATAATCGATTGTTTATTGCAACTAAAAATTGCCGAAGAAACTACAAAATTTGGGCTATCAGAAGCTCAAGTTCAAGAACTATTACATTCTGATAATTTTAAAGAATTAAAAAACATTCGAATTAAAGGACTTATGGGAATGGCAAGTTTTACCCCTAACAAAAATCAAATACAACAAGAATTTGAAAATTTAAAAAACTACTTTGATGCCTTAAAAACAACTCCTAATTTACCTAAAAATGTAACCATAGAAACCTTGTCTATGGGAATGAGTAGTGACTATTCTATAGCAATAAACTCAGGCAGCAACATGATAAGAGTAGGAAGCTCTATTTTTGGACAACGAAATTATAACTAATTAAATAATATAAAAAAAGTTTGTACGCCATTTTAGATATAGAAACTACTGGAGGAAAATTTAACCAAGAAGGCATTACAGAAATTGCTATATACATCTTTGATGGAAAAAAAACTGTAGATAGTCTTACCACCCTAGTAAACCCAGAAAGAAACATCCAACCCTTTGTGGAAAAACTAACTGGTATATCTCAAAAAATGGTAAAAGATGCTCCAAAATTTTATGAAATTGCAAAAAGAATAGAAGAACTTACTAGAGGATGTGTCCTTGTAGCACATAATACAAGTTTTGATTACCGAATACTAAAAAATGCCTATAAGAACCTTGGATATAATTTTTTAAGAGATACGCTTTGTACAGTGGAATTATCTAAAAAAGCTTTTCCTAATGCAAGCTCTCATAGTCTTGGAAAACTGGTAAGATCTCTTGGAATTCCAATAGAAAATAGACATCGTGCCTATGGAGATGCCTTAGCTACACTTGAACTTTTCAAAATTATAATTAACAAAAAAGAATCAAATGAATTAATTAATGAATGTATTAAAAAATTCAATGATTCAAAAATACTTCCAAGATTACAACCGCTACTAGAGGATGCTCCTCCATATACAGGAATCTATTACATGTGTAATACTCACAACCAGATTATTTATATAGGAAAAAGCAAAAACATTCAAAAACGCATTAAACAACACTTTACAGGCACTTCTAGAAAAGCACTACAATTGCAACGAGAGATAGAAACAATACGCTATCAGTTAACTGGTAATGAACTCATTGCACTACTTCTGGAAAACCAAGAAATTAAGAATTACCGCCCCAAATACAATAAAGCACTCAAACAACAAGTATTTTCTTGTGGATTATACCCCATAACAGACACAAATGGCTATATACAACTTAAAATACTTAAAATCAATACCAAGAAAAAAGCTATTACCACCTTCAAAAGTATTAGTAATGGTAAAAAGTTCCTAGAAAAAGTTACAAAAAACCATCAACTTTGTGCAAAAATGATAGGGTTATCTACTGAAAAAAATCAATGTTTTAACAAAGAAATTAATGAGTGTTTAGGAGCATGTATCGGTCAGGAATCTTCAGAAAATTACAACAAACGGGTGCGAAAACTTATCGAAGAACACAGCTTCCAAAATAAAAATATGCTCTTAATCGGTAAGGGGAAATCACCTCAAGAATACAGCGTAGTTCTCATTAAAAATTCTGAAGTAAAAGGATTTACCTATTTTAAAAATAGTGAACAAATCAGTACTATTTCAATAGAAAGACTAGAAGAAAGACTTATTGAACTTCAGCATAACCAAGATGCAAAACATATTATACAAAGTTATTTAAGAAAATACCCCAAGATCAAAAAAATAAGTTTCTAGGATAAGAGCTTGTTTTAAACTCACAACTTCCTAAAAACCAGAACCTTAATAGCTTAGATCACTTTGAAAAGACTTACATATCTCGATTTGCACGTCATTTAAAAGAAACCCAAAACCTTAAACTTTTATACCTAATTCTTGCAAAACTATTGTAAAATAAATTTAGAGGATTTTTTACAGTCAATTTAAGTAAGAATTGGCATTAGAGCTTGTTTAAACTCCCTACTTCCTGTAATCCAAAATTTTAAGAACTTGGATCACTTTAAAAAGATTTACATATCTCGATATGTGCATCATTTAAAAGTAAACCAAAACCTTA
>WTKB01000066.1 GCA_011524575.1 Aquimarina sp. | reverse complement strand
GTATTATGAAAAGGACTTGTAAATAACGAAAGCATTTCATGGAATAGATCCGAGAAAAATAAACGTTCTTGCTCCGTATCTTCTTCTAGTAAAATTTCTAATTCGTATAATTTTTTATTGAAAAATTCACGATCTTCTAAATTCTCTTTTTTTGCCAAATCAAAATAAGGGATGTAAAACGCTAACGGAACTTTTTTCATGCATCCAAAATCAATAGCAACAAGTTGGTGGTCATTAGTTACTAAAAAATTACCTGGATGGGGATCTGCATGCACCATTTTAAGCTCGTGCATTTGATACATATAAAAATCCCATAAAGTTTGCCCTAAAAGATCCCCTTGTTTTTTTGTAAACGCTGTTGCTGTAAATTCACTCAGATGCACCCCATCCATCCAATCCATAGTTAGTATTTTTTCCGAAGAAAATTCAGGATAATAACTCGGAAAACTAAGATTAGGAATAAAAGCACAAGCATTAGAAATAGCTATACTTTGCTCGAGTTCGAGGTTATAATTAGTCTCCTCAACCAGTTTACTTTTAATCTCATCAAAATATTTATCTGTTTCTTTCCCTTGCAAATTAAACATTTTGATCGCAATAGGACGAACAACTGCTAAATCTGAGGCGATACTATCTGAGACCCCTGGATATTGAATCTTCACAGCTAATTCTTTGCCATCTTTAGTCGCTTTATGCACTTGACCGATACTTGCTGCATTCACAGAATTGGCAGTAAAGGTGTCAAAAAAAGCATCTGGATACTGTCCTAAATACGTCTTAAAAGTTTTTCTTACCAAAGGTGCAGAAAGTGGAGGTACACTAAATTGTGATAATGAAAAACGCTCTACATAAGCCTTTGGTAAAAGATTTTTTTCCATAGAAAGCATCTGAGCAACTTTTAAAGCACTTCCTTTTAAATTTTTTAACCCATCATAAATATCAGATGCATTATCATGATTTAACTCCTCTTTACTAAGCGAAGGATCAATTACTTTCTTGCCGTAATATTTTAAGTAATTCCCTCCTATTTTCACACCTGTTTTTACAAGTTCTGAGGTTCTACCAATTTTTGAAGTAGGAATGCGATCTATAGTTTTCATAAAAAATAAAATTAAAACAACAAGAAATTAGAAACAATTTACACCTATTCTTAGCTAAAATTTACGCTCGTTCCATAGAAACTTACCGAAATCAAAAATACGCTCTAAAGGACTTTGATCAATTACATCAAATAAAGTTTGTACCGATTTTTCAATAGCAACATCTGTTTTTTCAAAATTAGCAGAAGTATCTTCCTTCCAAAACTTCAAAAGAAATAAAAACTGCAACCAAACCGATTCCGAGAAGTATTTGCGAGTTTTTTCTATGAATTTCTCTTTAACTTTTGAAACCTCTTCGGAGTTTTGTTGCTCTTCTCTAAGTTGTGTTGCAAAATCTAAAATTTGAATTCTTAAGCCTTTTAATTGTTTTAAATTTTGAATTTTATTCCCTAAAACATTATTTAAAGATTGCGTATCAGATTCGAATTGTAAAAGCACGTAGCTTCTATTGGCAGTTAAAAGTTCAAAAAAAGTATAAAAAAACGCTAATAATTTTTCTCGATTAGGATAATTGGCATAATTCTCATCTTTAGATAAAATAGCTGTTACATGATCAAAAAATGTTTCCCAAACACTATGCTTAATCATCTCTAAACTTGAAAAATAACTATAAAAAGTAGGCTCTTCTATTTTAAGTAATTTACAAAAGGCATGGACACTTTTTGGCGTTTGATCCTCAAGAACCAAATCCATATAAGTATTTAGAATACTTTGCTTATTCATTTTCTTTTTTGAAGTAGATTGTTTCGTTGCCATATAAATCAAGTTTGCGTATAAAGATACGTACTGTTTATCTTTTTACGAAAATAATTAAACACTTTTTACATACTACATAAAAAAAGAGGGGCAAAACCCCTCTAAGAAATAATTAGCAAATTTATACCAATTGGTATTACTTCACTAAAACTTTTTTTGTTCCTTTTTGTCCGTTTTTTGAAGTAATTACCACTTCATAAATTCCAGCACCTAAACCTGAAAGATCTAGCTTAGAAGAAGAATACTCCGCTTGAGGAATTTCAAAATTCGCAACATTCTTACCTGATAAATCAAAAACAGCAACACTTTCCACGTCTATAACATGGGATGCAATAGTTAAATCACCAGATGTTGGGTTTGGAGCGATTGAAAATTTATCATTCAATGTATTTGTTGGTACGGATAAAGTAGTAGATTCAAAATCTGTAAATTGATAGGTTCCTCTAGCAAAATGTCCCCAGTTTATATTTTCCCCATATCCTAAAGCCCAAATAACATGTAAAGATTGATTTTCAGAATTTGTAAAAACATAATCTGTAGTCTCTGTACCACTCGTAAGATTTCTTTCAGCAATTACTGTTCGTACACCATCCTCTGAGACTTCGTTACTTAGCATAGTCCAATCGTTTGTAGCATCTATACCTATGTTTCTGCGATTATTATACCCATCTATAATAGTTTTAGTTAGATCATCATAAAAAATAACATCATCGCAAAGCATTGTTGTTGCTCCAAAACCTATCGCCATAAACCGCGAAGCAGTACCTACCATTTTCACTGTTACTTTACTAGCATCGGTACTGATCTCAGCAGACATAAAGTTTTCTGGAAGTGATGAATGTTCATATAGTTCTACTAAACCTGTAGAGTATTGAGCCCAAGATACATTAGTAAATAATGTAGAAACAATTAATAATAAAGGAAGAAGTAAATTTTTATTCATGTGTAAGTTCTAATTTAATTCAATAATTCAATAATTTCACTACTCTTTGATTTAAGAGCATATTGCAGTGCATTATTACCTCTTTGATCTAAGTAAGCTTTATCTGCTCCATATTTTAAAAGTAAAGCAACCATTTTTGGATTTTTATTTTGTGTAGCATAAATAAGTGCCGTAGTTCCTTGTTCATCTACAATGTTTGGATCTGCTTTATATTCCAACAAAGACTTTACAATTTCTAAGTGGTTTTTATAACTTGCCGCATGTAATGCAGTGCCATACTCCTCTTGGTAGTTTATCTTCTTGGTATGTTTTGCAAGTAACTGAGCTACATTTACATTTCCATGATAACATGCTAAGATAAGAGGTGTATAACCTGAAGAATTTACTAAATCCATAGATGGATACGTAGCAAGATATTCCTCAACCTGATTTACAGTACCCTTTCTAGCAATATCAAAAATTTCACTTTTTGGTGCAGCATTTAGTTTACAAACATCAAATACATAAAACACTATATAAAACAAAAAAACGGCAAGACTTATGCCACAAAGTATTTTCATTTTATTTGATGAAGTATCACAATTCTTTCCCATTATTAATGATTTTTAATTATTTAACATAACTATCTTGCGTGATTTAGATAAATTTCTTAACTCATACAAAAGTACATAAAAAATAGACAAACAATTCATTTTTCCTCCCTTAAAATACGATAATCAGCATTAAAATACGATAATTAGCTTTTAGAACCTATTTAAAAGTAAACCAAAACCTTAATCTTTTGAATTACAGTTTGTATTTAGTTTAAACAAACTCTAAATTGTGCCCTAAAAATAAAATACTATTTATGCTTTCTGATCAGTGTTTTGTCCACCTTAAAAAATATTTTGGTTACAATCAATTTCGTCCCTCACAAGAAGAAATTATTACCTCTATTTTACAACAACAAGACAATCTAGTAATTATGCCTACAGGGGGTGGTAAATCAATTTGCTACCAGCTACCTGCTACACTCTTACCAGGTTTAACTCTTGTTATTTCACCACTTATTGCTCTTATGAAAGATCAAGTGGATGGACTAAGGGCTAACGGTATTCAAGCGAGTTATATCAATAGTAGTCAATCCATTGAAGAACATCAAACTATTTTTAATAATGTACTAAACAATACTATTAAACTATTGTATGTTGCTCCTGAAAGTCTTGGACAACTAGAAGGAATACTTTCCAGAGTTACCCTCTCATTAATTGCCGTTGACGAAGCTCATTGTATATCCGCTTGGGGTCATGATTTCAGACCTGCATATACCCAACTGGGTTTTTTGAAAAAAAAATACCCCAAAACACCACTTGTTGCCTTAACAGCTACAGCAGATAAAGCTACTCGTGAGGATATTTGCAATCAACTAAGTATTCCTAATGCAAAAGTACACTTAAGTTCTTTTGATCGTCCAAACATTAGCTTAGAGGTTCGTAAAGGAACAGAACGTAACAAGCAAATTATAGATTTTATTGAAGAATATCCTAACGACTGTGGTATTATTTATTGTTTAAGCCGCAAGACTACCGAATCACTCGCAGAAAAACTACAAAACAAAGGCTTTGATGCTCGTGCCTATCACGCAGGGTTAACTTTTACGGAACGAGAACAAGTACAAGATGCTTTTGTCAATGATCACATTCAGATTGTATGTGCTACAATCGCCTTTGGTATGGGGATTGACAAATCTAATGTTCGCTGGGTAATTCATTACAACCTACCCAAAAACATCGAAGGTTACTACCAAGAAATCGGACGTGCAGGACGTGATGGACTTGCTTCAAAAGCCCTTCTTTTTTATAGTTATGCTGATGTGATTCAGTTGCAACAATTTGCCCTTAACTCTGGTAATGAAGAAGTGCAACTTGCCAAACTCGACCGCATGCATCAGTTTGCAAGTGCTTTAAGCTGCAGAAGAAAAGCCCTATTAAGCTATTTTGGAGAACAACTGCCCGAAGATTGCGGAAATTGTGATGTCTGTAAACATCCACCACGCTTTTTTGACGGTACTATTTATACCCAAAAAGCCTTATCTACAGTATGTCGTGTAAAAGAAAAAGAAAGTATTAATACCATTGTAGATATTTTACGTGGAGCAAAAAACGCTACTATTTTAGATAAAAAATACAATGAAATATCTACTTATGGTATCGGAATGGAAGCCTCTTGGAAAGATTGGAAAGACTATGTCATACAAATGATTAATCAAGGGTATTTAGAAATTGCTTTTCATCAGCACAGTCACTTAAAAATTACACCTCTTGCCAAAAAAGTACTCTTTGATAAGCTTCCTGTCCGACTTTCTAAAGTTGTAGAAACAGTTGCCTCAAAAAATAACAGTGTAGCTACTACTAAAAAGAGAGCTATTAAAAACAATTTATTTGAACGTTTAAGAATTTTAAGATTGCAACTTGCCAGAGAGAAGAACATTCCTGCTTATCAGGTTTTTAGTGATGCTACTCTAAAAGAATTGGAAGCCGTACGTCCCGTAACCGATGAAGGTTTCAAAGCAATAAGCGGAGTTACCGTAAAAAAGATGGAAGATTATAGCTATGAATTTATCTCAGAGATCATAGCTTTCCAAAAAGAAAAAAACAAAACTCCTAAAAAAGAAAAAGTAACTACTTACAATATAAGTGCGAAAATGTTTATAGAAGGAATTTCTATAGAACGTATTGCAAAACAACGCGATTTAAAACCTCAAACCATCCTCTCTCATTTATGTACTGCATACGAAAAAGGGAGTCAACTTCCATTAGAAAGTCTTATTGATGCAACAGCACTAAAAGCAATCGAAAAAGCTCAAAATACCGTAGAAGATCCTTCAAAGTTAAGGTCTTTCTATGAATATTTTGACGAAAAAATGACTTATGAAACTATAAAAATAGGATTGAGTATCTTAAAAAGAAAAAA
>WTKB01000246.1:2831-5766 GCA_011524575.1 Aquimarina sp. | reverse complement strand
TAGCTCTAAGTTCTCTTTCAGGCTTTTTTCTATTCTGTTTTGCGAAGGTTTCGGCAATATCAAGTTGCAGTTGTTCTTCTGGCGTTTTTCTAGGTATTTCTTCAGTTATTCCCTCTTGTTGTTCTTGTTGTTTAGTTTGAACTTCTTCTAAAGTTTTTTCAATACGAGTAACTCTTTTTTTATCTGCTGCTACTCTGCGTGCTGCTTTACGTAATGCTGCTGCTGCTTTATGCCGATTATGGGCAGTAATTAAGGCTTGGTTAAGATTTCTAACTAGCATTGTTCTTTCTAGAAATTCCTCAGAACTAGTAGCAGGAGTTCCTAGGAAATGTAGGCTATCCATAATAGCTTCAGTAGATATAGCTTTTCTATTCTCTGTAAATGGCAGTTTTCGTGAACTGGACGTATCTGTTTCTTTCGCAATTATATCAGTACCTTCTTGTGCTAAAGAAGCAATAGTTTTTAAGGCACGTTCTTTGTCTGGATATTGATTTAAAAAGTTTTCTAAACGTTTTACATTTGTAGCTCCATTTTTAGGATCAGCTAAATATGCTATTGCGTATTCTTCAAACTGTATTCTTGAATTTTCATTAGTGTCATTCATAGCAAAAAAATATAAAAAATAGATATCTTTTTAGTATACGTGAAAATTCCATTTCACTCAAAATTAGTAAGACATTTCCTAAAGTTTTTATAGATAAAAGTCTTTCTTTAGGTGTTTTAGTGTTATCGCATGTTTAAAATATGCCCTTATTTAATAGTAATAAAAGTATAGATATTTATCTTTGTTCATAAAAAAATACAATGTCTCAAAACCCTTTATTACTTCCTTTTGATGCTGCTCCATTTTCTAATATTAAGAATGAGCACTTTATTCCTGCTTTCGATGAGTTAATTACTAATGCTAAAGTTTGTATTCAGGCTATTTCACAAAATACGGATAAGCCTACTTTTGAAAATACCATAGCAGCTCTTGAGTATAGTTCTCAGCAACTCTCTAGAGTTTCTTCTATTTTTTTTAATTTAAATAGTGCTCAAACCAGTGATGAAATTCAGAAGATTGCTCAGGAGGTATCTCCTAAGTTGACTACTTTTGGTAACGATATTACTTTAAATGAATTGCTTTTTAAACGTGTAAAAGTAGTTTACGATCAAAGAGAAAGTTTAGATTTATCTGATGAAGCTCAAATGCTTTTAAAGAAGCATTATCTTTCTTTTTCAAGAAATGGAGCCCTTTTAAATCCTCGTCAAAAAGAGCAATTACGCACCATAGATAATGAACTATCACAGCAAAAGTTGAAGTTTGGTGAGCATGTTCTTGCTGATACTCAAGATTTCCAGATGTTAATTACTAATATAGAAGATCTTGAGGGGTTGCCAGATTCTGCACTTTCAGCAGCTAAAATATTAGCTAATTCCAAAGATCAAGAAGGTTGGTTATTTACATTAGATTATCCAAGTTATATCCCTTTTATGAAGTATGTAAAGTCTCGTGAACTTCGTAAGAAATTAGCTTTAGCTTTTGGTGCAAAGGGTTTTCAAAATAATGAAAACAACAATGAAGCTATCGTTAAACGTATTGTAACTTTACGTCATGAACGTGCGTTATTATTGGGTTATGCTTCTCATGCAGATTTTACTTTGGAGCAGCGTATGGCAGGGTCATCAAAGGCCGTATTTGAGTTTTTAAATGATTTAAAAGTTAAGGCGTATCCTGCAGCACAAAAAGAGTTTGAAACGCTCACCGCTTTTGCTAAAGATTTAGACGGTTTAGAAGTTCTCGAAAAATGGGATATTAGCTATTATTCAGAAAAATTAAAACAAGCCACTTTTGATTTAAATGATGAGGTGTTAAAGCCTTATTTTTCTTTAGAAAAAGTACTTAATGGTGCTTTTGAGGTAGCTACACGTCTTTTTGATTTGAAATTTGAAAAAACAACGGAAATAGATGTATATCATTCTGAAGTTTCTGTATATCGTGTAACGGATCAAGCTTCAAACTTTTTAGCATACCTTTATACTGATTTTCACCCCCGATCAGGTAAACGAGCTGGAGCTTGGATGACAAGTTTTAAAGGGCAGTGTCAAAAGGAAGGTGTAAATCATCGACCCCATATTTCTATTGTTTGTAACTTTACACGTCCAACGGAAGATACCCCTGCATTACTTACTTTTGGAGAGGTAACTACACTTTTTCATGAGTTTGGGCATGCCCTACATGGAATGTTAGCAAACACAAAATACCCTAGTTTATCAGGAACTCATGTTTTCTGGGATTTTGTAGAGCTACCAAGTCAAGTTATGGAAAATTGGTGTTACCAAAAGGAAGCGTTGGAATTATTTGCCTATCATTACAATAATGAGGAGCTCATTCCTATGGATTTGATCAAAAAAATTAAAAAGGCTGCGAGTTTTCAAGAAGGAATGGCGTGTTTGCGTCAATTAAGTTTAGGGCTTTTAGATATGGCTTGGCATAGCGGATTGCCAGATGCTACTCTTTCTGTAAAAGACTTTGAAAGAAAACAGTTTAAATCATTGAGTTTTGTTGCTGATGTTCCAGAAAACTGTATGAGTACTGCTTTTAGTCATATTTTTCAAGGAGGTTACGCTGCGGGTTATTATTCCTATAAATGGGCTGAGGTATTAGACGCAGATGCTTTTGCTTATTTTGAAGCAGAAGGTATTTTTAATAAAAAAGTAGCTACTGCTTTTAAAACTGAAGTTTTAGAAAAAGGAGGGACACAATCTCCAGAGGTATTGTATCAAAATTTTAGAGGGAAAAAACCAGACAGTATCGCATTATTAAAGCGTTCAGGGTTGTTGTAGTTTTGTAGTAAGAGCTTGTTAAAAGCAATATAAGTATTGCGTTTAAACAAGCTCTAAGTATATTTTAAACAAAATACTCTCTTGGGAATAATTGTTTGATAGAAGCATA
>WTKB01000246.1:0-2731 GCA_011524575.1 Aquimarina sp. | reverse complement strand
TAAGTATATTTTAAACAAAATACTCTCTTGGGAATAATTGTTTGATAGAAGCATAGGTGTTTTTCAAAGCTTCTTTTGCTTCGTTTTGGTTTTTCCAACAAACCTCAGTAATTCCTTCTTCTTCTTGAGCAATGAGTTTTGTGTTTTGATTTGTCATCATTTCAAACCAATAAGTTACTTTTAATACATATTTTCCTTTGTATTGATAAATATGATAGGTGCGTTGTAGAAAACGTACTACTTCTAATCCTAAAACACCTGTTTCCTCTTGGACTTCTCTAAGAGCAGCATTTGTTATAGATTCGTCTTTTTCAATCTTTCCTTTTGGTAGGTCCCAAGTATTGTTTCTATAGATAAATAAAATATCATTGTTAGAGTTATATACTTTTCCTCCACTAGCTTCTATAACAGGGATTTTTTTAAACAAATTTTTAAAAATTTTTTCATACGATTTTCCATAAAGATGGATTTTTTGCCCTGGGTTCTTAAGTAAATGCGAAATAATTGATTGTAAGTTTACATCTTTTATAGAGAGGGATAAAATATCTTTAGAATATTCTTTTTCAGTGGAGAGTATAATTTCTGAATTATTTATAAAAACTTTATACATTTGCTTTTATGATTGTTGATATTAAAAATGCCCAAAAAATTGCTTTTGAACTCTTACAAATTAAAGCAATTAAATTGCAACCTCAAAGTCCTTTTACGTGGGCGTCAGGTTGGAAATCTCCTATTTATTGTGACAACAGAATTAGTTTATCTTATGTAGAAATGCGTCAATTGATTACTCGTAGTTTTGCAGATCAAATCAGGAGTTTATATCCTGATGTTGAAATTATAGCTGGAGTAGCTACAGGAGCTATTGGTATAGGGATGTTAGTTGCACAAGCATTAGAGCTACCGTTTATTTATGTAAGACCAGAGCCTAAAAAACATGGACGTAAAAACCAAATTGAAGGTCTTGTTCCAAAAGACAAGAAAGTGGTAGTTATTGAAGATTTAATAAGTACTGGTAAAAGTAGTTTGAATGCAGTAAAAGCACTTAAAGAAAGTGGTGCAAATGTATTAGGTATGTTAGCTATTTTTACATACGGATTTGAAACTGCTACTCAGAATTTTAAAGATATGAATGTTGATTTGCATACACTTAGCAACTATGAAAATCTTTTAAAAATTGCATGTACTAACAATTATATTTCAGATCAGCAACTGGATATTCTTAGTAAATGGCGTGAAGCCCCAGAGCAATGGACGGGTCTTTAAAACATTTTACTTAAATACATACTCTTTAATGCTTTACTTCCAGTATAATCTTCTTATATTTTTAAAATAAAAAGATTATATCATAGCGTAATTAAATATTTTAATAAAAAAAACATGCATTTAAAAAGTAAAACGGTACAAATCAATAAATCCTCAGAAGAAATTTTTAATTTTTTAAGTGATGTAGGTAACTTTAAGCAAATTATGCCTGAAAGTATTCAGAAATTTGAAAAGATAAATCAAGATAGATTTCTTTTTCAACTTAAAGGTATGCCCGAGATTATTTTAGAAAAAAAAGAAGAGACTCCATTTCAAGAACTAATTTTTGGTGCAGTAAGTGACAAAATACCTTTTACACTTAAGGCAAGTATTTGTAATCTAGAGGTAAATAAAAGTGAATTTCACTTAGATTTTGATGGGGTGTTTAACGCAATGATGTCAATGATGATTAAAAGTCCTATTCAGAATTTTATTAATACATTGTCGGACAATATGGAACAATTGTAACTTAAGATGAATAAAGGGGTTTAGTAGAGTAGTTTTATTTCTTTAAGGTCGAATTCTTGTAAAGAATCATTTTCTAGAAGTACGGTTAATTTTCCTTGAGAGTTAATGCCTTTTATAATTCCAAGAAAGGTTTGATGCTCTTTACTAAAAGTAGAAACCTTACCTCTTCTAAATAAAAAACTTTCATAACTTTTTAATAGTTGAGAGTAATCAGTAGCAGTGTAAGCATTAATGGTATATTCTAAGTGTTTTAAAAAATCAGAAAGTAGGGTTTCTAAGTTAAAAGAATGGCCACATACTCGAGCTAATGAATTGGCTTTAGGTAATGTGTTAAATGAAGTTTGATTTACATTTAACCCAATACCAATTACCCAATGAGAGGTTTTTGAACTTGAACTTAGAAGATGTTCTATGAGTACACCGCCAATTTTCTTGGAACCACTTAAAATATCATTAGGCCACTTTATTTTTAACATAGGTACTTTCAAAGTTGTCAAGAAATTATAAATAGCTTTTGAGACCAACATGTTTATAACAAAACTTTGAGATACTTTTTTTTCAATTAAAAAACTAAAGGTTAGGTTTTTACCAGAATCTACACTCCAAGTGCTGGAACGCTGACCTCTGCCTTGAACTTGATTTATAGCCCTTATACATAATGGTGCTTGAATATGTTTTGCTCTAAAACACATTTTTAAAAGTGTATTAGTAGATGAAACAGTTTGACAAACAACGACTTCCATAGTTATTGAGTTTTATATTTGCAAAGTAAGTATATAAAAACTTAAAAAATGATAACTTTGTATTTATAATATTTTATATTTAAAAAACAAAAAAATTGCAAAACAACGCAGACACATTAATCACAGAAATTATTAAAGGTATAGAAAATGTAAAAGGTGAAGAAATCACTATACTAGACCTTAGGGAAATAGAAAACACAGTATGTGACTATTTTATT
>WTKB01000355.1 GCA_011524575.1 Aquimarina sp. | reverse complement strand
TCGTTTCTTTTTCCTTTCTACTTTATTAGAAAAATAAACCGCAGCTAAGGCTATGCTTGATTTTTATAATGCGTATAAAGAAAAAAATACTTCAATTTATTTTATATCGATTTTAAAGATCAATTGGTATAAAGTTTTTTATCAACCAAGTTTTCTGGTTCTTTCAGGTGATGATTTAGGCGATGATGTAGGTGTATCTCTTCTAGTTTGAGTTCCGTTTTCCGCATTGATAGGGTGTGTAATTCTCGATAATCCTCTACTTGGTCTGTAAGTGGAGTTTTCGGTATAAATCCCGTGCTCATTTAATCCATTTACGTCGATTTTCACTTCTTTTTGCCTTGTATGAGCGTAGAAAACAGCAAGCTGGTCGTTACCTAAATCTCGTCCTAGATAATCTACAACACCTAGATTAGGTATATCACATCTTTCGTTAATTTTAATAGTGGTAGTTGAGGGGTCTCTTCTTGTTATATGATCATTGGGGTCATAGGGTAGGTCTGTTGTTACGATATTAAAGTTTTTTGCTAAATCGGCAATATCAATACTTGCGTGTAAGCTAGGCTGATCTTTTACTTTAATTTTAAATTCAGCAATATTACTATTAGTGATATTTCGTCCTAGGTAGGTGAATAACCTGCCTTCTTCTAATCTTACATGTTCTCCAATATTAATTTCTCTTCCTTCCATATTTTTTTTGTGCAAATTTCGGTAAAAATATTTTTTGTTTAATTAAAAAATATAATATGAGGTTTAAGAGATTAATTGTTTGTTGAATACGTTTTTTTTCTATAAAGATCAGTTAAGAGCTTGTTTAAAGGGAATACAAACTGTATTCCCTTTAAACAAGCTCTTTCTTTCTTAATTTTTAAACACTTTTAGAGAGACGTCATTATGATCTTCAAGCTCTAAAAGAATAAAGTAAATACCAGAAGTAAGTGCAGAAGCTTCAAAGCTAAAGGATTCTGAAGTGGTAATGAGTTGCCCATAAAGATCATATACATAACCCATTTCCAAGGTTGAAATAATATTGTTTACTTCAAAATTTCCAGTAGTACTATTATAATAGGCAAGTGCATTTGAGTTGTTATCAGATTGAGACTGAATATCGTTTTGGTTTTCACTAATTAATTCATCAGTATTAATTTCGTTATCATCCAGTATACAATCTTTATCAACTATAGAAGTATTCCCACAATAGCCTATTTCTTTAGAGTAATCACGCATTATTTTAGCAGCATCTAAGGTATTTTGGTCGATGTATCTTGTTGCACTCTCAGTACCTATATCTGTTTGGTAATTCATGAGATGTCCTGTTTCAATTACATGACCTAAGTTAAGTGCATGTCCAAGCTCATGAGTTACTGTTCCTTCAAAATCATAAGTGTTATCTGGGATAATTTCGTTGTCTAAATAATACCAGTTAATAAGGTTATTATAAACCATATCAACTTCTTCCAGAATGACAATAATCTCATCTTCGCTTCTTCCACAAGTGCTGTAATAAGATATGGTAACCCCTAGTGTTTCGGGGCTACTTAGTGGCGTGTTTATGCTAAACGGACTTTCAAAGGACACGGTATTATACCCGTCTTTTGAGGCTTGTGTGATGTCGCTAACTTGTTGGTTTGAAACTAGCCAACTCATATCAGTAGCACAAGTCCATGTTGCAATTGCACGCTGAAAAGCTGCTACAGCAGAAAGATTTGTTAAAAAATTATCTAAATAATGCCAAGTATAACCTCCTTTTCCATCTTGGTTGATAAGTTTGACTCGGTATTCACCATCAATTTCATCAAAAGTGGCATTAGATTCTGCTTTTAGAATAGTTAAATCTGTTTCACTCTCTATAATTGTATTTCCAAAAGTGTGAATTTCTATTTTACCTGTCCCTGCCTTTGAGGGTACTGTTATCTGGATTTCACTGTCTGACCAGTTTAGTATATTCGTACTTTCCACACTTCTATGAGAGGAGCCTCCAGAATCTGCATCAGGGAGTAATACATCACCTATGATTTCACCAAACCCCGATCCACTAATTAAAAGTGTGTCCTTAACCCCAGCAGATAATACTATAGGTGAGAAATCTGTAATTTCATTTAGTGTAGCATTAGTACGTAACTCCACAACAGGTCGAGAGATAGGTTTTAAAGTTTGGTGTTTTCCTGTTAGCGATTTTAAATAGGTTTGTAGTTTTGTGATAGTTTCATAGCTATGGAACGGATGGGATACTCGGTATTTAAAAGTATCATAAAGATAGAAACCTTGTAGTCCAGAATATGCCTTATAAAATTCCTTGGAATCACTTTCTATCCAGTCTAAAGAGTTGTTTGTGATTTTACTCAACATAAAAACCCCAATATCCCCTTTTTTAAGTTCTAGATTGGGATGTATTTTTTGAATTTCCATTCCTACACTTCCCCCTCTGGTAAGGAGTTGTATATTTTTTTGAAAAGCTACTTCTCCTTTAAAAATACTATAAACTTTTAGTTCATGCAGTGTATAAATGTCATTGTTACTAGGGTTTTGGTATGATTTTTTTTCAATCACCTCTGCTTCTACAATGGTTTTAGAATGTGTTACTTGATGTGCCGTAGAGATGGGTCTTACTAACATTTGAGCAGAACCGATACTGCAAATAGAAAAAAAGATATATAAAATTAAAAATAGTCTCATAGGCAAATCTTACAAGGTGTTATGGGTTTTATAAATGTTTTATTTGAATATCACTTTAGAGCTAGTTTAAAGGCACTACTTCGTGTAATTTAAAATTTTAAGAACTTGGGTCACGTTAAAAAGACTTATATATCTCGACATGTTCATCATTTAAAAGTAACCCAATAACGGTAAACTTTTGAATTACAGTTTGTATTTCCTATAATCAAGCTCTTTAACACACACACTCCACTGTGATACTTGATTAAAATAATAATAATTTTGTAAAAATACCCAAAACTAGCTAAAAGACTTTATTACAAATTTATTTTTTTGACAAACTTTTTAGCGAAACGCTCTAAGAGCATGTTTAGAGCTATTTTAAAGGCACTACTTCCTGTAATTCGAAATTTTAAGAACTTGGATTACTTTAAAAAGATTTATATATCTCGATATACGCATCATTTAAAAGTAATCCAATAACGGTAAACTTTTGAATTACAGTTTGTATTCCCTTTAAACAAGCTCTTAAACAAGTTCTTGTGTCAAATTATTTTTTTCGATTTGTTTTCAAATTGAAAAAAAGTTTATACAAGATTCAGGGTGTTTGTTATCAGTGTTTTGCATAAGATTTTGTAAATGCACAACGGGTTTTCAAATATGAAATTGTAGTAACCTGATTTTTGTTTATTAAATTTGTTATAAGAATTCAATATTTAACTTTAAGTATATTTAAGTGATGTCTGTAGATTATAGAGTTGAGAAAGATACAATGGGGGAGGTTCAAGTTCCTTCTGATAAATTATGGGGCGCTCAAACTCAGCGTTCTATCAATAACTTTAAAATAGGACCTAGTAGTTCAATGCCTTTTGAGATTATTGAAGGTTTTGCTTACCTTAAAAAAGCGGCTGCATATACTAACTGTGAATTAGGAGTTTTAGAAGTTTCTAAACGCGATTTAATTGCTAAAGTATGTGATGAAATTCTAGAAGGAAAACACAAAGATCAATTTCCATTAGTGATTTGGCAAACAGGTTCGGGAACGCAAAGTAACATGAATGTTAACGAAGTAATTGCTAATAGAGCACATCAGTTAGCAGGTCATGTAATTGGGAAAGGAGATAAAACCATACAACCTAACGATGATGTGAATAAATCACAATCTTCGAATGATACTTTTCCAACAGGTATGCATATTGCTATATATAAAAAAATAATTGAACAGACCATACCTGGTATTTCCAAGCTTCGAAATACCTTAGCGGCTAAATCTGATGCTTTTAAAGATGTTGTCAAGATAGGAAGAACCCATTTTATGGATGCTACTCCACTTACTATTGGTCAAGAATTTTCTGGGTATGTTTCTCAGTTAGATCATGGTTTAAAAGCTTTGACAAATACTTTGCCTCACCTCTCGGAGTTAGCTCTTGGTGGAACTGCTGTAGGAACAGGGCTAAATACACCAAAGGGATATGCTCAAAAAGTGGCTGCTTATATTGCTGATTTTACCAAGCATCCTTTTATTTCTGCTGAAAATAAATTTGAGGCATTAGCAGCTCATGATGCACTAGTAGAAACCCATGGGGCATTAAAACAATTAGCAGTTTCTTTAAACAAAATTGCTAACGATATTCGAATGCTGTCATCAGGTCCTAGAAGCGGACTAGGTGAACTTATTATACCTGCAAATGAGCCAGGGAGTTCTATTATGCCAGGAAAAGTAAATCCTACGCAATGTGAGGCTTTAACAATGGTGTGTGCACAGGTAATTGGTAACGATGTCGCTGTAAATGTTGGAGGAATGCAAGGACATTTTGAATTGAATGTTTTTAAACCGATGATGGCAGCCAATACACTGGAAAGTGCTACGCTTTTAGCAGATGCTTGTGTTTCTTTTTCTGAGAATTGTGCCGAAGGTATTGTTCCTAATTATAATAGAATTGAAGAGCTTTTAAATAACTCATTAATGCTTGTAACTGCTTTAAATCCTAAGATTGGATATTATAAAGCTGCTGAAATTGCTAATAAAGCACACCAAGATGCTACAACGCTTAAAGAAGCTGCTTTAGAGCTTGGTTATTTAACAAGCGATGAGTTTGATCAGTGGGTACGTCCAGAAACAATGATTGGCAGTTTATAAAAAGAGTTTTATATGATAATTAATAATGTAAAGTCGGTAAGTTCAGTTATTTTACTAGCTATTTTCTGTTTACTTAGTAGTTGTAAAAGAGATGCTCGCAGGATAAAAAAGTCTCAAGAAGATGAGGTTGATCCAAAAATGTTTATGCAGAATATACTTCTTGCAGATGCTAAAGCTCAACAGAGTTATGATATTATCTATAAAGATACTTATGTGACTTGGAGGGGCGAAATGCTGTTAGGACTTAAAAAACATGAAGGAACGATTCAATCTTCTGGTGGGAAACTAGAAGTGCGAGGAAATCAAATTACAAAAGGAGAATTTATTATGGATATGAATTCTTTTAAATGTACGGATATTGAGGATCCTGAATCTAATAGAAGGTTTGTTGAACATCTAAAAAGTGATGATTTTCTTAATGTTGAAAAATTTTCGTTAGCAACTTTTAAAATCAAAAATTATGTTCAAAATGGTGATGTTATTCATGTTGAAGGTATATTGAATTTAAGAGGATATTCGAGACTTATTCGATTTGTAGCCACTTCACATATGGAAAATGATGAGTTTCGTTTAGTAAGTGATGAGTTTTTTATAGATCGATCTCGTTTCGCTGTAAGTTATAACATTGAAGGTACATCTATAGGTGAGAGTGCAAAATCTAGAATAATTAAAAATAATGTAGCTCTTCGAATACACCTCAGAGCACGAAAACGAAAAGAACCTACAGAAGTGAAAAACTAAGAGCTTGTTTAAACAAGCTCTAAAAGGACTTATACCAATTCTTATTCAAAATGACCGTAATAAATCATTACTTTTTACTTTAGTTTATTTTACAGTCATTTTAAGTAAGAATTGGTATTACATATCTCGATATACACGTCATTTAAAAGTAAACCAAAACCTTAAACTTTTGAATTACAGTTTGTATTCATTTTAATTTTAAACAAGTTCTTATTGATTCGTTGTTTTTAAAAAAGAATCTAGTGTATCCTGT
>WTKB01000130.1 GCA_011524575.1 Aquimarina sp. | reverse complement strand
AGTTCTTAAAATTTTGGATTACAGGAAGTAGTGAGTTTAAACAAGCTCTAAATAGGAGTTTGCTTTTCTAACATATTATGGCAAAAATAGGTGATATAGATGTAGGTGATTTTCCGTTACTTTTAGCTCCTATGGAAGATGTGAGTGACCCTCCTTTTCGGGCATTATGTAAGGAAAAAGGTGCTGATGTTGTTTATACGGAGTTTATTTCTTCAGAGGGTTTAATACGGGATGCCGCAAAAAGTGTCATGAAGCTTGATATTTATGAGAAAGAGCGTCCTGTTGGAATTCAAATATTTGGAGCGAATTTAGACTCAATGCTCAAATCTGTTGAAATTGTAGAAAAATCCAATCCTGATATTATTGATATTAATTTTGGATGCCCAGTTAAAAAGGTAGTGAGTAAAGGGGCAGGAGCGGGCATTTTAAAAGATATTGATCTCATGGTCAAACTCACAGATGCTATGGTAAAACACACGTCACTTCCTATTACTGTAAAAACTCGTTTGGGTTGGGATCACGATTCCATTCGTATTGTTGAAGTTGCAGAGCGTTTACAAGATGTAGGTATTAAAGCCTTATCCATTCATGGTAGAACACGGGCTCAACTTTATAAAGGTGATGCCGATTGGAAACCTATTGCGGCTGTAAAAAATAATCCAAGAATACATATTCCTATTTTTGGAAATGGTGATGTAAATACCCCTGAAAAAGCTGTTGAGATGCGAGATTCTTATGGTCTAGATGGTGCAATGATTGGAAGAGCTTGCATAGGAAACCCTTGGTTTTTTAGTGAGGTAAAACATTTTTTTGAGACAGGTACCCATAAAGCTCCGCCCACAATAAAAGAACGTGTAGAGATCGCAAAAAGGCATTTAGAAATGTCAATAGCATGGAAAGGGGAGAAACTAGGAGTTGTAGAAACCAGAAGGCATTATACTAATTATTTTAAAGGAATACGAGATATTAAATCGTACCGTCAGAAATTAGTTACTACTGATGATCCAGAAGGGGTTTTTAAGACCTTAGATCAAATTGCTTGTGATTTTGTTTAAACAAGCTCTAAGCAAGCCTCATTTATTTGATACCAATTATATATTAAAAGTATAATTGGTATCAAATTCATTTTCAAAGATAAATAGGTATTAAGAGCTTGTTGAAACTGAATACAAACTGTAATTCAAAAGTTTAGGGCTTTGGTTTACTTTTAAATGATGTGCATATCGAGATATGTAAATCTTTTTAAAGTGATCCAAGTTCTTAAAATTTTGGATTATAGGAAGTAGTGAGTTTAAATAAGCTCTAAATTCTATTGGAATATTTTAAACTTTCTAAGTCGAGAGGTTTTCCTAAATAAGCTAAAAGGCTGTTTTTAGTGTAGTTTTCAATGACTTCTTGTATATCAGTAATAATTGTGATTTCTCCATCAGGAATACGAATGAACAAAGGTACAATGTCTTGCTCCTTTTTTACTACTTCCATAATGTTTATGAGTTGTTTTTTTTCATGGATTACAATTTCTGAAATTCCAGGAAAATTATTTGCTACTTCAGCCAGTTTTGTGAAATTATGTGACCCTAGAAAAAGTCCGTTATGTAACTTTTTTTTAGGGTTTAGCATTTCTTTTTTTGTTACAGGGCGGTAAGCTCCGTTTTCTCCAAGTTCCTCTTTAAAGGTTTTAAGGGCTTTAATATTTATAGTTTCATTCGGAGTTAGTGCTAAAAGATACCCTACATTATTGAGTTCTACATAATCTTTAAGTCCATCACCAAAAACATTTTCTTCAATAGTATTTAGTCCAATGGTTTTTGCCGTCGAAATATTATTGGAATTATTGTCTATAAGAACTACATACCTTCCGTGCTTACTGAAATAAGAAGCAATTATTCGAGAAACCTTTGAGGCACCAACAATTACAAGTCCTCTAGATTTATGTTGAAAAACTCCGATAAGTTTTGCAAATAAACGAGCTGTAGTAGCGTTTAAAAGTACTGTTCCAAGTACAATCATAAATACAAGTGGAGTAATATACTCTGCACCTGGTTCTCCCTTTAAAGTGAGTTTAGATCCAAAAAGAGAGGCTATACCTGCCGCTACAATTCCTCTAGGACCTATCCAACTAATAAATAACTTTTCGTTGAGTTTTAACCCTGAATACATGGAACTAATAAATACTCCTATAGGTCGTACTATAAAAACTACAACTACAAATAAAATAAGGGTTTGGTAATTGAGTACTAATAAAAGATCCTCGATACGAATATTAGCCCCAAGTAAAATAAATAATATAGAAATAAGAAGTACACTTAACGACTCTTTAAAATAGAGAAGTTCGTTAATATTTGGTAATCTCATATTTCCTAGTACCATTCCCATAACCACAACGGCTAAAAGTCCTGATTCATGAGCAAACCCTTCCGAAATAACAAATACGCCCAATACGCATGCAAGTGTAGCTACATTGAGTAGATAATGAGGGATTATTTTACGTTTAATCGAAAAGGCCAATCCGTGTGCAAAAGTAAACCCAAAAGTTGTTCCAAATAAAGAAATTTTGGCTAGTTCCAAAAGTGCTGTTTGTGTAAATCCACTGACATGCTCTACGCTAATAAATTCAAAAACTAATACTGCTACAAGAGCTCCTATAGGATCAATCAAAATCCCTTCCCATTTTAGAATAGTTGAAAGATCTTGTTTTATAGGAATGCTTCTTAAAATAGGTGTGATTACTGTAGGGCCTGTTACAATAATAAGTGAGGAAAATAAAAAGGAGATTTTCCAACTTAATCCAATAATATAATGTGCTGCAAAACCAGCTCCAAGAAATGTAATAACTACAGCAAGAGTAATCAGTTTTAAAATTACAGGCCCAACATTTAAGATCTCTTCTTTTTTGAGTGTAAGCCCGCCCTCAAAAAGAATGATGCTAATGGCTAGCGATATAAAATGGAATAAACCATCTCCGGCAAAAATACCTTTTTCTCCATTCCATATAGGTTCTAATAACCTACTGCCATCAATGGTGTATAATGTGGATATAGGTCCAAAAAGTAAACCTATTAGTATTAATGGGAGTATGGCAGGTAACTTGAACTTCCATCCCATCCATTGTGCTAAAATCCCTAAAATTACAATTCCTGCAAGTTCCAACATAAAATATACGCTATATCTTTTAAAGTTAATCAGTCATAGATTTTGTGATTTATTTTTTAATTTAAAATTGGAAAATAAAAATAAATAAATACAAAATTCCTACTAAAATATTATATTTTATATTACTTTAACCTTTTTTTATGAAACTATTTTCTTTAGAGGCTGATATGTTTAAGTTGGATGGCGGTGCTATGTTTGGGGTAGTACCCAAAACAATATGGCAACGAACAAATCCGTCTGATAGTCAAAATCGTATTGATATATCCGCAACCTCCTTATTAATAGAGCTGGGTAATCGGCTTATTTTGATAGATACTGGTATGGGAGATAAACAATCTGAGAAGTTCTATCAACATTTTGATCGTGTAGGAGGGTCTAATTTAGTAAAAGCTATTCGAGCACATGGTTTTTCGGAACAAGAAGTTACTGATGTATTTTTAACACATTTGCACTTTGATCACGTAGGAGGTGCAACGATTAGAGACCAAAAAAATCGTATTTTACCTACCTTTATAAATGCCACCTACTGGAGTAATCAAGAACATTGGGATTGGGCTGTAGTGCATCCAAATCCTCGGGAGAAAGCTTCATTTTTAGAAGAAAATTTAATTCCTTTAAAAAAAAGTAGTCAGCTTCGATTTATAGATCAAACAAGTGAAAATTATACTAAATGTAGTCAGTTGCCTTTTTCTATTATTTTTGCTAATGGACACACCGAGAAACAAATGTTACCGATGATTGAATATCAAGGTAAAACTTTGGTTTTCATGGCAGATTTACTTCCTACAATAGGACATATTCCACTTCCATACATCATGAGTTATGATACACGTCCGTTAATTACACTTGCCGAAAAGGAGGTTTTCTTAAAAAAAGCAGCTCAAAATAATTGGTATTTATTTTTACAACATGATGCCCGTAATCAAATAATCACGGTTAAAGAGACAGAAAAAGGGGTTCGTCTAGATAAAACCTTTATCTTTAACGATCTTTTTAATCATTAAAACTATGAAATATTTTTTTTTAATTCACGCTCCATTACTTTTAGTTTCATTACTTTTTACAGGGTGTTTTTCTACAAATCCAGAACTTATCTCTGTAGATCCAGAACGAATTGATCGTTTACCTCTTAAAACTACAGCACTTACAGATCAAGAACTAAAACATTGGAATCAGTATGATTTGTCTTTGGATACTATTCCAGGAATGAGTGTTGATAGAGCATATGATGTACTGTTAAAAGGGCGTAAAGGAACTCCTGTGATTGTGGGAGTTATTGATAGTGGTATCGATATTAATCATGAAGACTTAAAAGGTAGAATTTGGGTAAATCCAAAGGAAATACCTTCAAATAATAAAGATGACGATGGTAATGGGTATATCGATGATATCAATGGCTGGAATTTTTTAGGTGATATTGTTGCCGAAAATATGGAGTTTACCAGGGTTATCCGGGATTATGCCTCAGAATTTGATGGAAAGACATTTGCACAAATTTCTGAAGATAAAAAAGATTTGTATCAGTTATATGTAACTGCAAAACAAGAATATAACAAGGAGCTTCAAGAAAATAAACAAAGTTTATCTAATTACACTCCGATGTTGGCTAAAGTTAAGTCAGCACATGCTTTTATGGAGTCGAAGTTGTCAAAAGCAAATTACACTTATAAAGAAGCGGCTGCCGTGATCACCACTACAGATATTGAAAAGGAAAACCAACAGGTAATATTAAATATGTATGGTAACCTATCTACTGGAGAGTTTATTCCTGATTTTATCAAAAACTTCCAAGAGTATGTTGATAGTTTAAAAGAGCGTCAAGCTACCCATTATAACCTAGATTTAAACGCAAGAAAGGTTTTAAATAACGATGAAAATGATTTATCAACAAATATTTATGGGAATAATCAAGTAGGTGGGCCAGACCCTAAACTCAAAGATGCTAAACACGGTACACACGTTGCAGGAATTATCGCGGCAAACAGAAAAAATAATTCTGGAGGAAAAGGAATTGCAGACGACCATGTTAAAATTATGGCCATTCGTGCCGTACCTGATGGAGATGAGTACGATAAAGATATTGCTCTTGCAATAAGATATGCTGTGGATAATGGTGCAAAGGTTATTAACACTAGTTTTGGTAAATATTATTCCACGCATCCAGAATGGGTAAGGGAAGCTATAAAATATGCGGCAAAAAAAGACGTACTAATAGTTAACGCTGCGGGTAATGATGCTAAGGATTTAGATACAGTTAATGTATATCCAAATGACCAAACTCTTGAAATCCCTGAAATTTCAGAAAACTTCATTACAGTGGCTGCATTAAGTCCAGAGTATGGTAGCAAATTAGTGGCAAGTTTTTCAAATTTTGGTAAAAGTAATGTAGATGTTTTTGCTCCTGGGGTAAAAATTTATGCTTCTACTCCTTTAAATACTTATGAATATCTTAGAGGTACTTCTATGGCTGCACCTGCTGTGGCTGGAGTAGCAGCAGTATTACGTTCTTATTTCCCAAAATTATCTGCAAAACAAATTAAAGAAGCGATTTTAAAAAGCGGAAATACCACCCAAACAAGTGTGGTTCTAGGTAATGGATCAACTCAAAAATTCAATGAAATTTCTAAGTCTGGTAAAATGGTAAAT
>WTKB01000197.1 GCA_011524575.1 Aquimarina sp. | reverse complement strand
AAGTGATCCAAGTTCTTAAAATTTTGGATTACAGGAAGTAGTGAGTTTAAAAAAGCTCTAAACAAGATTTCTAACTATTTATACGTTGTGCATCTACAACAGCAATAGCAGTCATGTTTACCATTTCCTCTACACTAGCTCCTAATTGAAGTACGTGTACCGACTTTTTCATTCCTAAAAGAATAGGTCCTACAGAAGAAGCCTTATAAAGTTCTTTTAGTAATTTGTAAGTACTATTTGCAGCACTTAAGTTAGGGAAAACTAAAACATTTGGTTTTTTATCTACTAACTTAGAGAACGGATAACTTTCCTTGAGCATTTTTTTATTTAACGCAAAGTCCGCTTGTAATGGCCCATCAACTATTAAGTTTGGATGGTTTTTATGTAAGTAGCTTACAGCTTTTTGTACCTTTTTAGGGTCATCATTTTTAGAACTTCTAAAGTTTGCATAGGTAATTAATGCTACCACAGGATTTATTCCAAACATTTCTGCAGCATTAGCAGTCATTTGGGTAATTGTAGATAACTGCTGGTCATCAGGATCTACATTTAAAGAAGTATCACTAATAAATAATGGTCCATTATCAGTAATCATAAGGTTTGTTGCCGCTGCTCGTTGTACACCATCTGCAAGTCCTATAAGACTCAGCATAGGTTTTACTACCGAACTGTAATTCCTAGAATATCCAGAAAGTAGGGCATCTGCATCAGCAAGATTGACCATCATAGCCCCAAAGTAGTTACGTTCACGCATTAGGCTTTTAGCCTCGTAAAAGGTAATTCCTTTACGCTCGTTGTTCTTCCAATAAATGGACGCATAATGCTCGCGACGTTCTTTTTCTTCCTCAGATTTTGGATCAATAATTTCAATGTTTTCAGTATTGAAACTAATTTGCTCCATTAAGTTTTTGATCTGTACTTTGTTTCCTAAAAGAATTGGAGTAGCAATACCTTCTTCATAAGCAATTTGAGCCGCTTTTAAAACCTGTAATTGGTCTGCCTCCGGATAAACCACACGTTTAGGGTCTTGTTTGGCACGAGTAGTAAGCTTTGCAACAAATTTGTTATTGTCTCCAATACGTTCACTTAATTCTTGTTCGTAAGCAGCCCAATCTTCTATTTCTTGTTGAGCCACACCACTTTCTATGGCTGCTTTTGCCACAGCTAATGGTACTTCAGAGATCAATCTTGGATCAAAAGGCTTAGGAATAATATAGTCTTTTCCAAAGATCAGTTTTGTTTTTCCGTAAGCAATATTCACTGCTTCAGGAACTGGTTTTTTGGCAAGTTCGGCAAGTGCAATTACCGCAGCTTTTTTCATTTCCTCATTAATACCAGTAGCTTTTACATCTAAAGCCCCTCTAAATATAAACGGGAATCCAAGTACATTATTTACTTGGTTAGGGTTGTCACTACGTCCTGTTGCCATAATCACATCTTCTCGTGTTTTTACAGCTACATCATATTTAATTTCTGGATTTGGGTTTGCCATGGCAAAAACAATAGGGTCTTTAGCCATAGACAACAACATTTCAGGAGTTACTAAATCTGCCATAGAAAGTCCAATAAACACATCGGAGTCTTTCATAGCATCCTCTAGGGTGTGTAAATCTCTATCTGTTGCAAACTCTGCTTTTTGCTCGGTAAGGTTGGTACGGTCTGAGCGTATGACTCCTTTACTATCGGTCATTACAATGTTCTGTGCTTGTACTCCAAAAGATTTGTACAACCTTGAACAAGAAATAGCAGCAGCACCAGCACCACTTACTACTATTTTAAGCTCTTCTATTTTTTTACCTACAAGTTCTGTAGCATTTAAAAGTGCTGCCGCAGATATAATAGCAGTACCGTGTTGGTCATCGTGCATTACAGGGATATTGAGCTCTTCCTTTAAGCGTCTTTCAATCTCGAAAGCCTCAGGTGCTTTAATATCTTCTAGGTTAATTCCTCCAAAAGTAGGAGCAATTTGTTTTACGGTTTCTATGAATTTATCAACATCTTTGGTATCTACTTCAATATCAAAAACATCAATATCAGCAAAAATTTTAAATAATAAACCTTTACCTTCCATTACAGGTTTTGAAGCTAATGCTCCAATATCTCCAAGACCTAAAACTGCTGTTCCATTAGAAATTACAGCTACTAAATTTCCTTTAGTGGTATAGCGGTAAACATCTGATGGATTTTTTTCGATAGCCAAACAGGGCTCTGCAACACCTGGTGAATATGCCAAAGCTAAGTCTCTTTGTGTAGCATATTTTGTAGTAGGTACCATCTTGATTTTTCCTGGGGTTGGAAATTCGTGATAATCTAAAGCGTCTTTTTTCTTTTTTTCAGCGTCCATGATAGTTCTTAAAAAAATTACTATTTAACTGACAAAAATAGAATTTTGTTTAGTTATCTTAATGAATTTCGTAATTTATTTCAGGAATTTTATATTTCTCTGTAATCCAGTAAATTTTGTACGTTTCACCGCAGAGCCTTTAAACACTTTTGAAAAAACATCTTGAGTGATTTCTTCCCAGTCTTTTTTAGTCATTTCTAAAAGTTCGGGGTGTGGGTCAAATAAGGGTTCGTTATGTGCTTTTGAAAACCGATTCCACGGACACACATCTTGACACACATCACAACCAAACATCCAATTGTCAAATTTACCCGACATATTACTCGGGATTTGATCTTTGAGTTCAATGGTAAAATACGAGATACATTTACTCCCATCTACGACCCGTGGTGCTACTATGGCGTTTGTAGGGCAGGCATCCAAACAGGCTGTACACTTGCCACAATGGTCGGTGGTGGCGTGGTCTTCTTGTAGTTCCAGATCGATGATCAGTTCGGCAATAAAAAAAAATGAGCCTGTTTGTTTTTGAATAAGGTTGGCGTTTTTTCCTATCCACCCCAAACCAGATTTTGCCGCCCATGCTTTATCAAGTACTGGGGCAGAATCTACAAAAGCACGTCCGCCAACTTCGCCGATATTTGCAAGAATAAAATGATGCAATTCTTTTAATTTCGATTTAATTACATGGTGGTAATCTTTCCCATAGGCGTATTTAGAAATTTTAGGGGCTTCGGGGTCTTTTTGGGTTTTTTCAGGGTAATAATTATACAGCAAACTTACTACGCTTTTGGCATCATCAACCAGTTTAGTAGGGTCTAGACGTTTGTCAAAATGATTTTCCATGTATTTCATCTCGCCATGAGCATTGTTTTTAAGCCATTTCTCTAATCGAGGAGCTTCCTCTTCTAAAAAACCTGCCTTACTAATGCCACAAGATAAAAAACCAAGACGTTCGGCTTCTTGTTTAATGAGTTGGGAGTACTGTTGTTTTTGATGCATTTATAATTATAAAAGTTGGTACATCAAAAATAAGACAGTTTACTTAAGTTCTTACATAAGAGTTTGTTTAAACTCACTACTTCCTGTAATCCAAAATTTTAAGAACTAGGATCACTTTAAAAAGACTTGCATATCTTGATATGCTCATCATTTAAAAGTAACCCAAAACCTTAAACTTTTGAATTACAGTTTGTATTTAGTTTAAACAAACTCTAAGTGAGTGATTTCAAAGATTAATTGGTATTATATGTGTGTCTTTTAATAAGCTATCAATCACGAATGAGTACGGATAGTAATATTTTTATTAAATTTGTAGGATTCTATTTAATTTAAGCAGAATAACTATTTTTTTAAAGATAATTCGATAACACAATGAGCAAGACATTATTTGACAAGGTTTGGGACTCGCATGTGGTTAAACACATAGAAAACGGACCAGATGTATTTTTTATAGATCGTCACATGGTACACGAGGTAACAAGCCCTGTAGCATTTTTAGGTCTTAAGAACCGTGGTATAGATGTATTATATCCTCACAAAACTTTTGCTACTGCAGATCATAATACCCCAACGATCAACCAACACTTACCTGTTGCTGATCCGTTGTCTTCTCAGCAGTTAAAAGCTCTAGAGCAAAATGCAAAAGAGCACGGAATTAGTCACTGGGGGCTTGGTCATGAGAAAAACGGAATTGTACACGTCGTAGGGCCAGAGTACGGAATTACACAACCTGGAGCTACGATTGTTTGTGGAGATTCACACACTTCTACTCATGGAGCTTTTGGAGCAATTGCTTTTGGTATAGGAACTTCTGAGGTAGAGATGGTACTTGCTACGCAATGTATTATGCAGCCAAAGCCAAAGAAAATGCGTATCAATGTAAATGGTGCACTTAGTTTTGGGGTAACGCCAAAGGATGTGGCATTATATATTATCTCGAAGCTTACCACTTCTGGAGCTACAGGATATTTTGTAGAGTATGCAGGTGATGTATTCGAGCAGATGAGTATGGAGGGTCGTATGACGGTTTGTAACTTAAGTATCGAGATGGGAGCTCGTGGAGGAATGATTGCTCCTGATGAGAAAACTTTTGAATATATTAAGGGGCGTGAGTTTACTCCAAAAGGAGCAGACTGGGACAAAGCAATGGCTTACTGGAAAACCTTAAAAACAGACGAAGGAGCACAGTTTGATAAAGAGCTTACTTTTGAAGCTTCGGATATTGAGCCAATGATTACTTACGGAACCAATCCAGGAATGGGTATGGGTATTTCTAATAGTATTCCTACTGTAGAGGGGGCTCAAAGTGGAAAGGAAACCTATGAAAAATCTTTAGGGTATATGGATTTTTCACAAGGAGATTCCATGATTGGAAAAACTATTGACTACGTATTTATTGGAAGTTGTACCAACGGACGTATCGAGGATTTTAGAGCTTTTGCATCTATTGTAAAAGGACGTAAAAAAGCAGACCATGTAACAGCTTGGTTGGTACCAGGTTCTCATAAGGTAGAAGCAGCTATTAAGGAAGAAGGACTTTTAGATATTTTTACCGAAGCAGGTTTTAAGTTACGTGAGCCAGGATGTTCTGCGTGTTTGGCAATGAACGATGATAAAATTCCGGCTGGGAAACTAGCGGTAAGTACCTCTAACCGTAACTTTGAAGGCCGTCAAGGACCAGGTTCAAGAACGCTTTTGGCTTCTCCGCTTATGGCAGCAGCAGCAGCAGTTACAGGGAAAGTAACTGACCCAAGAGACCTTTTAGAAGCTTAGTTTTTTTAAGCTTTTTATAATTATAGTTTTAACTTAATACCAACATTAGAAAATTCTTGTTTTACAAGAATTTCCAAATAGTATATCATTATGGCATACGATAAATTTACCGTACTTAAAAGTACTGCTGTACCTTTACCTATAGAAAATGTCGATACCGACCAAATCATACCAGCTCGTTTCTTAAAAGCTACAGAAAGAAAAGGCTTTGGAGATAATCTCTTTAGAGACTGGAGGTATAATGGTGATGATTCACCAAAAGTAGATTTTGTACTTAATAACCCTACTTACAGTGGAAAAATTCTTGTAGGGGGTAAGAACTTTGGTTCGGGATCTTCTAGAGAGCATGCTGCTTGGGCAGTGTATGATTATGGGTTTAGATGTGTGATTTCTAGTTTTTTTGCAGATATTTTCAAGAATAACTGTTTAAATATTGGTGTATTACCCGTACAGGTAAGTCCAGAATTTGCTGCAGAAATTTTCTCGGCGATAGAAGCTGACCCAAATACAGAAATTGAGGTAAATCTTCCAGAGCAAAAAGTAACTTTACTTGCAACAGGTAAAAGTGAAAGCTTTGAGATTAATGCCTACAAAAAAGACAATATGACTAATGGTTTTGATGATATTGATTATCTTAAAAACATGAAAGAAGAAATTATTGCCTTCGAAAAACAATTACCTTTATAG
>WTKB01000016.1 GCA_011524575.1 Aquimarina sp. | reverse complement strand
AAACCAAAACCTTAAACTTTTGAATTACAGTTTGTATTCAGTTCAAACAAGCTCTAACTTTATGTCATTGGGTAACCAATGACTCCATAACGTGCAAGATCTTCTATACCACACGAGAATCACTTTTCTGAATAAAGTATTTTTTTGCTGATTTTTATTTTTTTGTTTATTTCTCTCATATCAGCACTATTATAATAATGATCTAATAAAATAACTTCTTCCAAGTAACCTTCTAGATAATAAATTCCTTCTGCATCAAATTTTGATTCAAATGGAACTACACTATCATTTATTGATTTATAAGAATTTAAGTTGTATTTCTCAAGCTCTGTAATAGTTTTTGGGCTATTAAATATTCCAAAGTGAAACCAAAGATACCTAGTATCATCTTCGCTAAGTTTTAATGTATCTAAAGTTTTTGACTTATAAATGATTTCACCATACTCCAATTTATTAACTAGATGATTGTCTTTTATTTTTACAATCAGGTCTGACTTTACAGAAGACTTTGAATGTGTACAACCAGTAACTATACAAAGACAAAAAGCAAAGAAGTGTAACCGCTTAATTCTCATTTTCAAATTTTTTCCTAGCTATACTTTTAACTCTTTGATTTTTATCTTTGTAAAACTTATTTACTTTATCCACATTTTTTAAACTAACCAAAGTATCTTTAATAATAACCACTCCTGTTTCGTCTATATGACCATTATTTCTAAAATACCTCCAAGATTTTATTTTTTCTATAGGTATAGACATTTTAGGGTCTTTATCCGTAACTTTTATTGTAGATGAGTCAATTTTTTGAGTAAAACTCACTTTATTTGCGCTCTTATCATTCCCCTTTAACTCCTTTGTTTGATCCCAAAAGCTCAAAACTTTTTTAAAGTTTAACACAATATGGAAAAAGGTTTTCATCACATTTGAAAAATCAAGTTTTTTAAATGTTCCTAAAGGACTTTTCAAAGGAAGTGTTCCCCACATTTCTTCTCCATTGGCTTTTTGATCTCCATTACTAAACAAATCTTCACCTGTAGGATTGTTACCCCAAAGAGGCTCAAAAGCCGCATTATGTTGTAATTTATACAAAAAACCCTCTTTGTTATCCTCGTGTTTAGCACTGGGCTTATAAAGTTCCCATTGTTTTTTAAAAGCATCCCAGCGGTAGGTATCTTTGCAGTCTATAGGATCTTGGCAAAGGTCACCATCGTAATGTCCTGGGTAACCAATGACTCCATAACGTGCAGGATCTTCTATATCACAATAATCGATACAAATTTGCCCTTCAATTACCTCGCCTACACATCTAGAGGAATATTTTAATCCCAAAATGTGCTTTTTATGTATAAAGGAAGTGGCATTTATAAAAGATCGGGTATTGATTATAGGGGTCATTTTGCGATCGATATAATTACAAACCTCTCGCAAACGGCTAGAGGTATTTTTAGCCATCGAATGCTCTTGTTGTTGTAATGCCTCTTTGGTAAATTGTTCTAACTTACAAGAAAGGCGTTCTGCAACAATTTTATTGATGGTGAGATCCATTTAGTTCCAAATATTAAGATATTCTACACTCTCGTTGATACGTAATTCTTTGGCAGAAATAGTAAAAGAAACTTTTAAAGGCTCTTCACTTACGCCATCATAATTACCTGTAAGTTGTGTACAAAAGGCTTCTTTAAATTGTAGTGCAATTTGTTTGGATAGGGCATCTCTCTTATAAAAAATCACTTGTCCGTCTTTGGTCATAAGAGGTTGTACCATCCAATCAAGAAGGTCGAGGTGCTGAGAAAGTTCTATGGTTACATCAATCTGTCCACCCTTGACACTACCATCAGGTTTGTTATTTTCTGATACAGGTTGATGAAAACGAAAAGTGCAATCAAGGACATTGTGTAATGCACCATCAATTTCTATTTTAGCTAAAAAAGACATAGTTCTAAAGATTTAAAATTTGGTTACTATCAATTTATCTTGAAAATCATTGTTAACGTTTAAATAAACGCTAATATAAATCGGTATAACGTTCAAAATTACGTTTTTACCGTTCAAAAACAAAATATTATAGTATTTAGATTTTGATGTTTTTTTAAAATACTCCTTGCATAACTTTAAGAGACTTAGGTATTTTAAAATCTGGAATTTGTTTTTGATAATACTTTAAAACTTGCTCGATCATGGCACTTCGATGTGCTTTAGGAATATAAATACACTCCAAAGTGGTGTAATCTGCTTTTAAAAGTTGTTGCCAATACTCCAAATGATCGGGTACACATAAATCTTGTATAGCTTCAAGAAAAGGCATGTTTTCTAACTCTAAGGTACTTGGGTAACACCCTAAGAAATGCGTTTGTTTTATCAGAAAAAAAAGTAAAAAAGCGGATATTTTATCATGAGTATCTAACCACTTATAGCTCTCGATTAAAAAAGAAAAATAAGAAGCATCAGGTTGTTGACTAGGTAGTAAATGACCCGTAAGCTCTGAGGTAAAAGTGAGTACCATACTTTTAATAACATTCGTGTGAAGGCTATTATAGAATGAGGCTATACGTACCTCTTTTAAATAATGAAGCTCTGATTTTTTTTTATGCGTCGCATCAATCTCTAAAAAAGAACCCAACATAAACATGGAAGCTCTAAACTTACCCCGTTTAGTTTTTAATACTCCTTTGACTAAGTAAGAACATACGCCATAGTCTTTAACATAAAGTTTTACAATGAGATCCGTTTCTTTAAATTTTAAGCTATGCAAAACCAAAGCTTGAGCTTTTACTATTTGCATTAACGTATAATTAAGAGTTTTTCTACTTGTGTAGCTGTTCCTTCTGTGCCTGTAATTAATACAAGATAAACCCCAGAAGCTACCTTTTTATTAGAAAAATTACGAGAATCCCACTCGACTACCCCGCTACCTGTACCATCTCCAAATTGATCGTTTTGGGCTTCAAATACTAAATTACCAAGTACATCCGTAATTTTAACATTTGCTCCGACAGAAAGCCCTTCGATACGCACTAAAACATCTGTATGTTCGGGACGTAATGGATTAGGATATACTTTTACTTGTTGTAAATCATTTGCAGCTTGTATCACCCCTGTACGATACTCCATAAGCCCAGATTGCGTAGCCATATATATCACACCTGTGGTTTGATCAATACTTAATGCTTCTACGTTATTAGAGGGTAGGGGAGAAGTGTATGTGGTAAAATGATTTAGAATTTCTTGACCATCAGGAGAAATTTGATATACTCCGTTTTGAATGGTAGAAATCCATTTGTTATTATCTGCATCTACGACGATATCTGTGATGAATTGTAAATATAGAAGCTCTTGTGCAATACCGTCTTCTAGAAAAATAATAGGTTCTGCTTTAGAGCTACTTCCTGTTATAAAAATTTCATCAGGATTTGAAAATTTTCGAAGTCCTGAGGTTGTTCCTATCCATAATTCGCCATTGTGGTCTTCGGCTACCGCACGTACTGTCACAAAAGGAATGTCATTAATTTCTGGGTCTTTCAAAGAAATCATTTGTCCAGTAGTAGGGTTATGAGCAACTAGCCCTTGATTAAAAGCTCCAGCAAAAACATTTCCACTAGAACTCACTAAAATATCCCAAAAGTTATAAGAAATACCAGAACTATTTGTGGGAAGTACTGCAGAAAAATCAGGAGAAAGTCCTGTGTTTTCACCAGCTATTGCAAAACGTTTTATGGGGTTTTGTGTTCTTGGATTAATCACCCATAGTCGGTTTTGAGCATCAAAAGTTGTAGCATAAGCTTTATCTGTAGTTACTAGGCTTAAATCAGGGTAACTGGATATACTGATATCTTGATCCAAATTACTATTAGTGCTATCATACAGCGTAAAAGAGCCATTTTCTAAAATTAGAATACCACCTAATAAAGAAGAAAAAATAACACGTTGGTTATTGGTTGTGGTTTTATCAATAGTTACATCTGTTAGTGTTGCTGCATTAAAATCCGAATACGGAAGGGTTTCCCAAGCTCCATTTTGATAATGAGAAAGAGGTAGCTTACTAAAATTCAATGTGAAAAAACGATCTAATGCTCCGTAAGTAAGCCAGATTTGTCCGTTATGTGCATCAATAGCATAAGCATTATCCGAGTAAGGACCACTTGGTGTGATGTCCTGAAGGGTAACAAAATCTGTAGTAGTACCCAGTCCACCATTATTGCTTTTTAGAAAATAATAAGTATCTGAAACACTTAATACAGATTCTATAGTATTTGCCTCTAAATCATATTGAAAAATAGAATTAAAAGAGTTATTATAAGTAATTAGTGTATTTGTACAAGTAGTATAAAGGGTGTCTAAAGAGCTTTGCAAAGACTTAACAGATGAAGATAAGGTATCCAAAACTTCAAACTCCGTTTGGGAAGGGTTTATTTGGTATAAGCTCTGTGAATTTTGATGTGCTATAATATTCCCTGAAAATTGTTGCAATTCTTCAAAAGCTATAGTGCTTACTTCTAACCAATTTTCAAAAAGAATTAAATTATCTTGTATAGCACCTTTGTAAGTTCCAAGGCCATCAATACTCACATAGATATCTGTATCTAACACCGCAACTGCTTTTATCATTTTGACACCTGCAGTGAGTTTATCGAGGTAGGTGTTTTCAAAAAAAAGAGTTTGCAAATCGAAGGTGACTAATCCAAAACCTGTTCCAATATATAAAGTTCCTGTTTCATCTGATGTAAGGTCTATAATTTGCTTTTCACTTGCTAAAAAGTTTTGTTGATTTCGAATATCTGGAAAACTAGAAACTAATCCTGTTTGGGTGTTTAATAGTTGTAATAAGCCATCTTCATAACCTATAATCAAATAACTATAGCTAGCATTATAGTGTAGTTTTGTTATGGACATTCCTGAAAGCCCGTTAACGGTAGTATAGGTTTCATATGTGTTTGTAGAAGTGTCAAATACATACACCGAATTTTGAGCAGCAACAAATACTTGATTTTCATACACTAGAAAGTCTGTAGCTATTCCAAATGCTGGGTGTGCCTTCCATTGTTGGGCTGTAAATGACCAAGAATAGAAATAAAAGCAAAAGGTAATTATGAAACGAAAAGGTATTGTAAAATTAGACATATCAAAAAATTAAATACAATATTTTCAAAGTAAGTATTTTTTTAATGAGAGTTACTGTTTCTTTGTAAAATATTAAATTTTGTACTAAAAAGTTTAAATCACTTCGAATAATACTAATTAAAATCCATGATGAAAAAACATTTTTATTACCTTAATACCTGTAATACTTGTAAACGTATTTTAAAAGAATTGGAATTAAATGAAGATTTTACGCTTCAAAATCTAAAAGAACAGCCTTTAACATCAAAAGAAATAGAAACATTAAAAGAAGCTGCTGGAAGTTATGAAGCACTTTTTAATAGAAGGTCTGTACTTTACAGAGAGCGTAAACTCAAAGATCAACATCTACAAGAAAATGACTACAAAGAACTTTTGGAAGAACATTATTCTTTTGTAAAACGTCCTATTTTAGTAGTGGATACCGATTTTTTTATTGGTAATGCAAAAAAAACAATAGTTGCTGCTAAAGAATTATTGCTAACTGAAAAGAACAATTAAATTCTTATTTAAGAGCTTGTTTAAACGAAATACAAACTGTAATTCAAAAGCTTATCGTTATTGGTTTGTTCTTAAATGAGGTGTATATCGAGATAGGTAAGTCCTTTTAAAAGTGATCCAAGTTCTTGAAATTTTGGATTATAGGAAGTAGTGCCTTTAAACAAGTTCTAAATACGAAGATTTTAAAGACTTATAGGTTTAAGTTTAATTTAAAAAAAGGAATGATGTCGA
>WTKB01000032.1 GCA_011524575.1 Aquimarina sp. | reverse complement strand
AAAGTAACCCAAAACCTTAAACTTTTGAATTACAGTTCGTATTCCCTTTAAACAAGCTCTAAAACTTTTGATTCTTTATATCTTTGTATAAAAAATAGCACTTTGGACATAGCATCAATCACTAAGGAATACGCTTCCTCTAAACTCACTGAGGAATTACAGTTTTTTTTTAAAGAAAATATACCTAAGAATATACATTTAAAAGAGGTATTGGGTTCTGCAATTTCTGGGATTATTTCAGGAAGTTATACTAAAGATTCCCTCAGTTATGTATTTGTATGTGAAAACAAAGAATCTGCAGCCTATTTTTATAATGATTTCCAGTATTTACTCCCTGATACAGCAGTACTTTTTTACCCTTCAAGTTATCAAAGACCTTATCAGATTACAGAAGGTACTGATAATGCCAATGTGGTTTTAAGAGCAGAGGTACTCCATAAACTTAAAATAGCTCAATCCAGTAAAAATGACTCCTATGTAGTAGTTACTTATCCAGAAGCTATATTTGAGAAGGTAGTTTCTAGTGAGCAACTTCAAGATAAAACTTTAGAAGTTAAAGTTGGGGATCAACTTTCTATTGATTTTTTAAATGAAGTATTGTTTGAGTATGAATTTAAACGTGTAGATTTCGTGACACAAGCAGGAGAATTTTCTGTACGTGGAGGGATTATAGATATTTTTTCATTTAGTAATGAACAACCTTATCGTATTGAGTTTTTTGGTGATGAAATCGATAGTATTCGTACTTTTGATATTGTTTCGCAACTATCCGATCAAAAAGTAACTCACATTACTATTGTTCCTGATATAGAGTCTAAAACATTTATGAAGGATCGGGTGCCTTTTGTTGCAGGACTTCCAAAAGATAGTGTACTTATTTTTCAAGATCTGGAACGGACTTATCATAAACTCGATGAATTGTATATCAAAGCTTCAAATACTTTTGAGAGTCTTGAAAACACCATTGTACGCCAAAGTCCTGAACAACTTTTTTGTGATGCCAATAGTACAAGAAGTTTATTTTCAAATTTCACACAAATACAGGTAGGAAGTATTTTTCATGATGACCCTTTGCTACAAAATTCGCAGAAACCTCAAATTATAAGTCACAAAATTTTACCTCAGCCGTCATTTCATAAAAACTTTGATCTTTTATTAGAAAATTTACAATCGTTTCAAGATAAAGGTTACACCATTGAAATATATTGTGCGAACACTACCCAGACACAACGCCTAAAAGATATCTTTGAGAATATTAAAGCAGAGGTTGCCTATAAGTTTTTGGTAGGTTCTTTACATGAAGGCTTTATAGATCCTATACTAAAAAAAGTTTGTTACACAGACCATCAAATTTTTGAGAGGTACCATCGATTTTCAATAAAAAATACTAAATCTCAAAAGCAAGCACTAACTCTAAAAGAACTTACCACCTTACAAGTTGGAGATTATATTACACATATCGATCACGGAATTGGTAAATTTGCAGGACTTCAAAAAATAGAAGTTGAGGGAAGAACCCAAGAAACTATAAAACTTATTTACGGTGAACGAGATATTTTATATGTAAGTATTCATGCGTTACATAAAATTTCAAAATTTAATGGTAAAGATGGTAAAGTTCCCAAAGTACATAAATTAGGTTCTAAAACTTGGAAGACCTTAAAACAAAAAACAAAAACTAGGGTTAAACATATTGCATATAACCTTATAAAACTTTACGCTAAACGTAAACTAGAAAAAGGTTTTTCTTACGGACCAGACACCTATTTACAACATGAATTAGAGGCTTCTTTTTTGTATGAAGATACTCCAGACCAAAGTGCAGCTACCAAGTCGGTAAAGTTAGACATGGAAAGTCCAAACCCTATGGATCGGTTGGTTTGTGGGGATGTGGGTTTTGGAAAGACAGAAGTCGCTATACGTGCTGCTTTTAAAGCTGTAGATAATGGCAAACAAGTAGCGGTTTTAGTACCTACTACTATTTTAGCTTTTCAGCACTATAAGACATTTAGTTCTCGATTAAAAGATTTTCCAGTAACTATTGAGTACTTGAATCGTTTTAGAACTCTTAAAGAGAAAAAAGATATTTTGCAACGTCTTCAAGAGGGAAAAGTAGATATTTTAATTGGTACGCATCAAGTAGCAGGGAAATCAGTAAAATATTATGATTTAGGACTTTTAATTATAGATGAAGAGCAAAAGTTTGGAGTATCTGTAAAAGATAAACTTAAAACTATAAAAGCTAATGTAGATACCCTTACCCTTACAGCCACACCTATTCCAAGAACTTTGCAGTTCAGTTTAATGGCAGCCAGAGATTTATCTACAATTGCCACTCCACCTCCTAATAGATATCCCATAGAGACCCAACTCGTACGATTTAACGAAGAAGTATTAAGAGATGCTATTGCCTATGAAATTCATAGAGGTGGGCAAGTTTTTTTTATTCATAATCGCATTCAAAATATCAAAGAAGTTGCTGGTTTATTGCAACGTCTTGTACCAGATAGTCGTATTGCAGTTGCTCACGGACAGATGGATGGTAAATCTTTAGAGAAATTGATGCTTCAGTTCATGGATGGAGATTTTGATATATTGGTTTCTACGACTATTATTGAAAGTGGATTGGATGTACCAAATGCTAATACTATATTTATTAACAATGCTAATAATTTTGGACTTTCAGATTTGCATCAGATGCGAGGACGTGTGGGGCGTAGTAATAAAAAGGCCTTTTGTTATTTTATCACTCCTCCATCTTCTGCTATGACGGATGATGCCCGTAAACGTCTTTCGGCACTGGTACAGTTTTCTGATTTAGGAAGTGGTATTCAAATTGCTATGAAAGATCTTGAAATTCGGGGAGCTGGAGATTTGCTTGGTGCAGAGCAAACTGGTTTTATAAATGAGATAGGTTTTGGAACCTATCAAAAAATATTGAATGAAGCTGTTGAGGAACTTCAAGAAAAGGAGTTTCAAAATTTATATGAGAATAATAGTAGTGATCAAAAAGATAAGGTCTATGTAAAAGACACCCAGATTGACACTGATTTTTCATTATTACTGCCTGATGATTATATAAATAGTGTAAAAGAGCGTTTTTATTTGTATTCTCAATTAAACACCATTAAATCGGAAGAAAAGTTACAAGAGTTTGAACATATACTTAAAGATCGTTTTGGTGTTTTGCCAGAAGAAGCTACAGATTTATTAAATAGTGTTCGTGTAAAGTGGTTAGCTTCGAGTATAGGATTAGAAAAAATTGTGCTTAAGAAAGAGAAATTCGTGGGGTATTTTATCTCGGATCAACAATCTGATTTTTATCAAGGAGAGCAGTTTAGAGGTATTTTAGACTTTGTAATGAAACACCCAAAAGATTTTATAATCAAAGAAAAAGATACTCGTAATGGATTACGTTTATTATTAGTGTTTGAAGGTGCAACTACTATTGATGTCGTTTTATCTAAATTGCAACTATTTGTTACAAAGCCTTGTTAAATAACACCAATTAATCTTTGAAATCGGCATAGATTTCAAAGATTAATTGGTATTACTAAAGAACTTTAAAGAATAGAGTATGTTCGAGTAATTATCTGTCCATGGCTTTACAAGAGCGTTTGTTTTAGGAGCATACCATCCTATTGATTTAAAGTAATTTTCTTGATCTTTGTTCCGCACCACAATCATATATTTACTAGGATAAAAGGTGTGTTTTAAAACAGGATCATCTTTGTAATAGAGTAATTTGGAGTCTTTTTTAACAAGTATAGTAGCACCTTCAATAGGATCAATTATTTTTTTTAACATAGGTGTGATGTCAATCTTTCTTAAAGAAATATGCATAGCTAAGATTCCATCTTTTTTTAATTTTTCAATATAAAGTTCTATAGCTTCTTTGGTAATTAAGTGTGTAGGTATATTATCCGAAATAAAAGTATCGGCAATAATAAGATCATAAAGTTGTGTTGGATCCGTTTTTTCTAGTTCAATACGAGCATCTCCTTGAATACTATTATAGCTAGCAGGTGTATCGTTTAAATAACTGAAATAATCTGGGTTTTCTGCTATTTTAATAACGTCAGGATCAATTTCATATAGATCAAAATGTTGGTAATTGGTTCCGTAGGCAAGTGTCGTTCCAACTCCTAAACCTAAAATAGCAATTTTTTGAGTTTCTTTAGGGGTGTTACATTGTAGTTGTAAGTGTTTAAATACATTACTAACAGGGCTATGTTCGTGGTAATAACTAGTAGGTACATCTTTGTACTTGTTTAGTTGTATTTGACTTCCATGATATGTATTTCCATGTTTAAGAAAGTGTTTAGAATCTTTCTCGATGACTTTATAACTACCAAAAAAATTACGCCCTTTAGTAAGTATATTTTCTTGGTTATATTGCTTTTGTAAAATTATAGAGAAAAGTATAAGTACTGTATATAACCATTTGATTTCCATTAGTAAAACCATACTAAATAATAAAATAGTAAGGATTAATATTTTTATGAAATAAATAGTGCCGTATTCATAATTGAGAACTAATGCTAAACAACTTAAAGTCAGTAGAGCTATATGGATTTTTTTTGCTTTTTTTAAATGAGTATCACTATAGGTAATGGCTATAATAATGGTATAAATTAAACTATATTCTATGGGTTCTACAAAGAGTTTAGTAGCTACAAAACTATTAAAAAGTCCACCTAATAGTCCACCAACACTAATCCAAAGGTAAAATTCTGTTAAATAATTTACATGAGGTTTCTTTTTAAATAGTCGTATTAAACAAATACTTATACACATAAAAAAACTCACCAAAGAACTAATAATTTCTGCAGTCCCTAAACCCTTACCATTATAATAAATAGCATGTAGTGTAATACAAATAAGGATATAAATAATAGTTTCACGTGCTTTAGGTTCTGAAATTATAGGTTTCTTTCTAAAGATGAAAATAAATCCTGCCATGTATAGTGCTAACGGAATAATCCATAATAGTGGAGTTGCAGGAATGGTATGATTAAGATTAGCAGTATAACCTAAAAGAAAAGAAGAGGGCAGAAATGCTAAAAATATCCATTTTAGTTTTTCTTTAAAAGTTGGTTTTATTATTGTTTCGTTAGGCTTGTCTTTTATTATTTCTTTGTGTGTGTGTTGTGTTGTTTTAGAAATAAAATAAAGGAGTAGGAAAAAAGAACCTAGAAGTAGTATATAGCCACTACTCCAATAAAATAATTGTTCATTAAGTTTTAATTTAGGTTCGATAAGTAAAGGATAACTTATTAGTCCTATCATAGATCCTAAATTACTAGCTCCATATAAGAAATAGGGGTTTTCTGCATCTTTGTGATTCGTAAAAGAGAACCATTTTTGAAGGAGAGGTGCTGTAGCAGAAATAAGAAAAAAGAGAGGGCCTATTGTTTTAGATAGCGTGCTTAAAATATCAAAATATATTTCATTTTGGTTACTAAGATCTGTATTGTTAATAGTTGCTTCCAAAGGCAGCATAGTTAGCGAGCAGGCTAGAAGTAATCCGATATGTACACCAAGCTGTACTTTTAATGAGGTGTACTTGGTAAGCAAGTGACTGTATAAATATCCAGCTAATAGTACAAATTGATAAAAGACCATTGAGGTATTCCAAATCTGCGAAGACCCTCCCCATATCGGTAACAATAGTTTAGAGAACATGGGTTGCACAGAAAATAGTAGCAGTGCACTGATAAGTATAGTAATAGAAAAACTAAATGAAAGTTTCAAAATAGAAAAAAATGTTAAATAATGTAGAAATTACAGCAAATCAAAATAGTGTTTTTTAATTATAATACCAATTCGTCTTTGAAATTAATACAAGAGCTTGTTTAAAGG
>WTKB01000293.1 GCA_011524575.1 Aquimarina sp. | reverse complement strand
TTCTGAAAGGGTCTTATAAGTTCCGTTTTCTAACTTCTCACGAATATTTTGGAATGCTTCCAAAGTTTCGTCTACATCATCAAAAGTATGTGCTGCTGTAGGAATTAGCCTAAGTAAAATTAACCCTTTTGGAATTACTGGATACACTACTATAGAACAAAACACACCATAATTTTCTCTAAGGTCTTTTACAAGTACCATAGCTTCTGGAATACTCCCTTTAAGATAAACTGGAGTTACACAACTTTGTGTGCTTCCAATGTCGAAACCACGATCTCTAAGCCCCGACTGTAATCTATTTACATTCTCCCAAAGTTTATTTTTAAGCTCTGGCATTGTACGTAATAACTCCAAGCGTTTTAAAGCTCCTTCTACAAGTTGCATTTGCAATGATTTTGCAAACATTTGAGATCGTAAGTTATACTTTAAGAAATCAATAATTTCTTTATCAGCAGCAATAAAGGCTCCTGTACTTGCCATAGACTTTGCAAAAGTAGCAAAATATACATCAATTTGATCTTGTACACCTTGTTCCTCTCCTGCTCCTGCTCCTGTAGCACCTAATGTTCCAAAACCATGAGCATCATCTACTAAAAGTCTAAAATTGTATTTCTCTTTAAGAGCTACAATTTCTTTAAGCTTTCCTTGTTGTCCTCGCATTCCAAAAACACCCTCAGAAATCAAAAGGATTCCTCCTCCTGTTTTCTCTGCCATTTTAGTGGCTCTCATTAAGTTTTTCTCGATACTTTCCATATCGTTATGACGGTATGTAAAACGCTTTCCTGCATGTAGACGCACGCCATCAATAATACAAGCGTGTGCATCAACATCATACACAATAACATCATCTTTACTTACTAAAGCATCTATAGTTGACATAATACCCTGGTATCCAAAATTCAACACATAAGCCGATTCCTTACTCACGAATTCTGCAAGCTGATTTTGTAAAAGCTCATGACGCTCGGTGTGTCCACTCATCATTCGAGCTCCCATCGGGTAAGCCGAACCATATTGAGCAGCTGCCTCAGCATCTACTTTACGTACTTCTGGATGATTTGAAAGACCTAAATAATCATTCACACTCCAAGTAATCACTTCTTTTCCTTGGAATTTCATTCGATTAGATATAGGCCCCTCTAATTTTGGAAATACAAAATAACCTTCCGCCTTATCTGCCCACTTACCTAAAGGACCTTTATCTGCATAGATTCTATCAAATAAATCTTTCATAACTATATAAATAATTTAAGTTTGGAGGCTAAAATAATATTTTTTTACCTAAATATTTAAAATGTAGCTACAAACATGTATTGGATTAGAGCTTGTTTAAAAGGAGTACGAACTGTAATTCAAAAGTTTAAAGTTTTGGTTTACTTTAAAATGATGTACATACCTAGAGAGATCTATAAAAAAATTTAAAGTGATCCCAATTCTTAAAATTTTGGATTACAGGAAGTGGTGAGTTTAAACAAGCTCTTATACGTATTAAAAAATCAAGCATAGCTAAGGCTATGCTTGATTTTTTAATAAAGTAGGAAGTAAAAAGGAATGATTTATTACAGTCATTTTGAGTAAGAATTGATATTACACGGATTTCTATAGTTTTAATGTGTTTTCGACAATACTTTTTTATATATCGTCCATTTATTTTTTAAAAATAAAAGTGTATATCTTACAACCAAAGAAATATGATATGATTTTACAGAGATTTTAAAACAGTGAATAATACGGTGTTGTAAAGCCAGTGAATTTTCTAAGGTTATATTCTGATAAAATGCCTTTTTACAAACAAAATATGTAGAACGATCAATGAGATGACGTTTTTTAAGGGATTGAAAAGCACTTAAACTGTGAGAATTAGGTAAAACTCGTTTTTTCATACCCACGACATCAACATAAGCATAATCAAAAATAAATGATGAACGTATCCAAAAATCAAAATCTTCATAACTTAAAATTTCATCATACCCTCCTATATGATCAAATACTTTTCGAGAAAAACAAACCCCCACAGGATTCACATAATAGGATCGTAACAACACATTATATAAATTACCACTTTTTGGAAAACCAGAAATAATCCCATTTTTAGAAAAATGGAAATTTAAAAAAGTATCATCCGCAGCGATATGAGCAACATTACAGTAGGAAACCCCTAGTTCTCTCTTGCCAGCATAGGTGTTGAAATTATGTATATGTTTCTCAATAACATCTGGTAACATTAGATCATCGGTGGCTAAATCAATAATATAGTCACCTTTAGAAATTTCTAAAGCTTTATTAAAAGAACGCGTATTACCTATATTTTCGGAGTTCATAAAAAACTCAACACGAATATCTTTTAAATAAAGTTTCTGGTTTGTTTCCAGCCATTGTTTAATTTTTATTGAAGAAGCATCTGTACTACAATCATCAATAATAATTAGTTCAAAATTCTTATAATTTAAAGCAGCTATACTATCTAAGGTTTTTGATACATACAACTCATGATTATAACATAGGCAAATAATGCTTACTAGAGGTTGATTTTTTAAAATGGGTTTTCTTTTAGGAATAGATGACATTGGCTAATTTTCTAAGAGCTTGTTTAAGAGCTTGTTTAAACTCACTACTTCCTATAATCCAATATTTTAAGAACTTGAATCACTTTAAAAAGATTTTACATTTTGAATAAAATAGACTTCTGTAGCACCTCTTCCATAAATTTTAAAATCAGCCTCAGATGCTTTTATATTATCATAACGACGAAATAAAGTGTTCAATTCCGCTTTAAGAACGCCTTCTCCTACCCCATGAATAAAAACAATACGGGGGATTCTTTTTGCAATTGCAGACTCTATATGGAACTTCGCTTTTTCAAGTTGTAAATTTAAAATATCAAAAGGAGATAATACTTTTGGATTTTTAAGGAGTTTATCCGCATGGAGGTCTATTTCTAAACAAGGAATTTCCTTCTTTTTCCGTTTTATAAGCCCCTTAGATTTTGTTTTTTTTATTCCAGAATTTTGGTTTTTAAACGTATTAAAATTAGAAGTATAATCCAATGATTGGCTTGAAGGTACTTTTAAAAGTTGTGTTTCATGGTATTCTAAAACCACACCTTCCTCAGTGCAAATAGAAACCCAATCTGCACTTAAAGAGACCACTTTACCAACTATGGGTTCGTCTAAAACCATTACATTATCAGAGAGTTCAAACATATATTATAAAATAACTTCTTAATTAATAAAACAAAAATAACTTAATCGTAAGTTTTTCTTGCAATGACTATCAATTGGTATAATATATACCTGTTATGCATTTAGAGCTTACTTAAACACATTACTTCCTGTAATCCAAAATTTTAAGAATTGGAGTTACAGTTTGTATTGCCTTTAAACATGCTCTTACAATTTTATACTTTTTTTAATATAAAGTATTTATATTAGAACAATTAATACAAGAACTAATTAAAAACATTATCCCGTTATAATATGCTCTTTAACACACTAGAGTTTGCTATTTTTTTGCCCATTGTATTTGTTTTATACTGGTCATTTGAAAAAAAAAAGTGGATTTTGCTTTTAGCAAGTTACTTTTTTTATGCCAGTTGGGATTATCGTTTTTTAAGCTTGTTACTATTAAGTAGTTTTACAGATTACACACTAGCACATCTGATCGATAATAAACCAAATAATAGTAAAAAAAGAAAAATATTATTAGGTATAAGTATTTTTATCAATTTAGGTATTCTTGTTTATTTTAAATATGCCAACTTTTTTATAGATACTTTTTGTGATACCTTTCGTTTGTTAGGAATCCATTTTTCGACAACAAGTATGCAGCTAATACTTCCTTTAGGGATTAGTTTTTACACCTTTCAAACTTTAAGTTATACCATAGATGTCTATTATAAACGTATCCCTGCTTGTAAAAACCTCCTTTCGTTTTTAATTTATGTAAGTTACTTCCCACAATTAGTTGCGGGGCCTATAGAAAAAGCACAAACACTACTTCCTCAATTCACCTCTAAGAAAAAATTTAAGTATCGATATGCAGTAGATGGTATGCGACAGATGGCTTGGGGAACTTTTAAAAAAGTAGTAATTGCAGATAATTGTGCCCTGTATGTAGATTATTACTTTGATAACTTTCACACTCAAAATGGGGTTACCCTACTATTTATTGCGTGTTTATTTAGCTTTCAAATATATACTGATTTCTCGGGATACTCTGATATGGGAATAGGAATTTCAAAACTTTTTGGCATTGAACTCAGTGATAATTTCAAACAACCCTATTTTTCTAGAAACTTTTATGAATTTTGGAAACGTTGGCATATTTCACTGAATAATTGGTTTAGAGATTATGTATACATCCCTTTAGGTGGGAATAAAAAACCTTTCCGAAACATCATTATTGTATTTTTAATTAGTGGACTATGGCATGGTGCTAGTTGGAATTTTGTCGCTTGGGGAGCTATCCATAGTTTGTTCTATATGAGTTATATTTTTTTAAAGAATAAGAAAAAATATACAACTCCTATTAATGCAGACTCACCTACATTAATTACAGAATTTTTAAGTGTACTGCTCACTTTTTTAATTACTACACTAGCCTGGGTGTTTTTTAGGGCTTCAAGTATAACACAAGCTATTGCGTTTATCAAACAATTAATAACTCATTTTTCTGGAAAAATAAATGTACTGCAATTAGGGTCATTTCCATTTATTCTATTATTCTTTCTGGTTTTAGCAATGTTAAGTATAGAATGGTATACCCGATATAAACCTCACCCCATGTCTAACTTGGAAGAAAGCTATAAAACACTACCTCGATTTATGATATATACTTTACTAATAATAACTATTCTATTTTTAGGAGGAGGTAGTCAAGCATTTATCTATTTTCAATTTTAAAAAACTTATGATCGATACATTTTATAAAAAAGTTGGAATCGTAGTAGCCCTTCCCATGAGTATTATTATTGGAATATTTATAGCTCCAGAATATCAACAAACAGACAACATCTACAAACTTCCGAATAACATTAAAACAGTTTTTATAGGTGATTCCCACATTAACTACGGAATTCATAAAAATAAAGACAATGATTCCATAGCTGTTTTTGCAGCAGACTCGCAATCATTAACTTTTACTTATGCTATTTTAAAAAGAATACATGAAAACAACACCGATCTTGCACAAAAAGATATTTTTATAGGTTTTAGTTTCCATAACCTCATAGACTTAAAAAAACGAAAAAGTGCTGCGTGTTATGCACAATACTTTCATTTACTTTCCAAAAAGCAACAAAAGGAGTATTTAATTAATCCAACAACAAATCGATTAGTATTTACTCGGGAGCTTTTAAAAAATAAATGTTGTAAATCCATCTATACATCAAAAGAAAACACTCACAATAAAGAGTTTCAAAACACCATTGAAGATAGTATCATTATAAAAAATAGAATTACCTATCAGTTTTTAACTAATAATACGCTCAAACCTTACCCTGATAGCTACGAATTTAATGCCTTAAAAACAATACAATCGTATGGTAAAAAACATAATTTAGCTATTCATTTTTTAATGACACCTCTACATAATTATTACAACGAATTACTACCTAAAAACATTCGAAAACTCTTTATGGATACCTGCTACAAATCACAAATACAGCTTGTAGACTATAGCATTTTATATTCAAAAAAAGAGGAGGAGAAATATTTTATGAAAGATGGAGATCATCTTAATCAAGAGGGAGCAAAAGTATTTACCTCTACCTTACTAAAAGATCTCAATAAAAATAGTGTACCCTCGAGTTTTTAAAATTGATATTAAAGCCATACTACTGGACATTTAAGTTTTTAGTATAGCATATTTGCTTTTTTTGAGT
>WTKB01000353.1 GCA_011524575.1 Aquimarina sp. | reverse complement strand
CCCTCTGCGGGCTCAAACAGCTTTCAGACGGATTTGTTGTTGGTGGCATGGCTTTGTAAATAGGCATCAACCTTACGTAAATACACATAAATTTGCTGCCTAAATTTTAACATTTTTCACTTGGTTTTGGTCATAGAATACGGGGGTAATACCCCAAGGAAAGAACAGAAAAATCAAACTTCAAACCACAAAAAAACCCTTCAACTTTGAAGGGTTTTTAAAATATATCTAAAATACTAAATATTAGTAATTAAACTTTTTAAGTTCGCAACTTAAGGTTTGCATCTTCTTATCGAAATTAACAAACAAAACATGTCCTAATTTAGCTCTTTTAATAAATGTTTTATACTTTCTTGTGTCTTTATCAAAAGAAATTTTGTCTGTTGAAAAAGTACCCTTATCATTTATAATGGCAACAATAGCTAATTTATCTTTAGATTTTTTTATTCTTTCGTAATCAATAAACACACTGTAAAATTCATCTTGGTCTTTTCTTTGATCTGTGTATTGGTAATCAAACGAATCCCTACCAAGAAATGCAGCTAATTCGTCGGAGATCATACCCATAGAAGATATCTTAGAAAGTCCCTTATCAAACTTGGTAATATCTTTTAGTTCCAAGTCTTTTGAAAACTGAAACACAAAAGCATCGCCTATCAATAAATTGGAAGCTCCTGCATTACTTTTTAATAAAATGGCAGTAGCAAGTCCTAATCCACTTGTAGCTTTACCATATTGTTCTGCAATAATATATAAATCTCCATTAGGTGCCACAATGGTTTCCTGTAAAAGTACTTTATCTTGCTTTTTAGTATCTTCGTCTTTCTTGGCGTTAAATAACTTTGTAAAGGCACTTCCTTCCCATTGGTACTTTTTAAAAGCCAGTTCTTTACCTGTGTAATCCAACACGCTAGTAAATAGACCTGAACTTTCAGATTTCACAAAGTGCTTTTTTTCAGGATAATACTTTCCAATGAATACCATCTTGTCATTTTGCAATACAGCATTTTCAATTTTATTAAAACCTGTAGTGTAATCCGATTTGATACTAAAAATTTCTTCTCCAGTATTAACATCAAGTCCCTGTACAGCTACATTCCACTTTTTATTATTTAAGACCGATGTACCTATAGCTTCTGTAACCAGTATTTTGTCATTTGCTGCGATCGTTTTAAAATACGTTCGTGTACCCGATTCAATATCTGACTTTTTAGTCCATGCAACATCAACTCCATTAGGTTTAATGAAAGTAGCCTCGTAGCCATCTTTTTTGTTTTTTATGATCCTAGAAAAAAAGAATCCCTGTTCTCCAACAAGCGTTAATTTACAGGAATCATAACCCATCATCTCACTTCTATACATGCCCGTTCCATCTTTTAGGGAAGTGGTAAAATCTTTAGTAGAAATTACATTAAATGCTTTGTCAAGAGTGACTAATTTTGGCTCATAGTAAGCAAAAGATTCGTATTTTGTATTAACTACTTTAATAGTACCCAACAAACAGACAATAGCCTGATTGTTAAGTTTAATATCTAGAATGTATAGATTGTCTTTTCCAGAAGTAGACACTTCTTTTTCTGTAATAAACTTCAAATTTTCGTCGTATATTTTTATACTATGACGAAATTCTTTTCGGGCTAATTTAGTACTCGAAGATAAGAAATAACCCTCAACTTGCCCATATTGGTCAATAATAGGTTTTACGGCATTTTCACCAGCATAAGTCACTCCTTCTAGGGTGATTTTTTGCGCATAAGAGGTAAAAGCAAGAGAGATGAATAAAAGTAAAAATACTCTTGAAAATAATTTTTGCATAGTTTTTATAATTAATTATTAAAATGTTTTATCATGTTTTCTAATTCTGATAGCTGCAATTCATGTAAAAAGGCGGCCACTTTATTTAAATTTTCGCTATTAAAAACAGCATCTTCATAAGGGATATAACTCCCAATTGTGTGTGTTTTTTTAAGTGAGTACACTGACTCTAAACTTTTAGCAATCATTTTTTTATAAAAAGTCTTTTGATGTTGCAAATCAGGATTTGTGTACGCAATAGCACTTCTGTAAAAGGCGATGTGTATTTTTTTTTGATCTAAAGCCACTTGAATAGCTAATTGCCTTAATTGATCTTTAAATTTTTGATACTCATGATCGGGTAACTTATGGGTTTCTGAAATTGAAAATTCCTTCTTTAAGCGATCAATACGCTGATCTAGCTCAGGATGTGTCCCAATCAATTTCTGAGTATTTGTGGAATCTATAGACTCAAAATGACTTAATTGAAATAAAAATTTCTTCTTTTTAACAGGCGTTTCTTTTTGGGTGTACTCGGAAAAAAGAGCTTTCCATGGCATAGGTGTTTTCCATTGGAAAGCTTCATGATCTAATTTGGCTAAAGCTTGTATTCCTTCGGTTTGTTTAAAAGAGGTTTTTTGAAATAAAGCCATTCCTAGGGAATCTGCTTGAAATTCATATTTCCGAGACCATGAATTGAAATCGTTAGAACGCTTAAATACGTAGTCTTTAGTGTTTTCTAGTTGATGTACTTTGTCACTCTTAATTTCCTCTATTTTTTTCTTATTACCAGGTGTTCGATTATAACCAAAACGATATACCAATTGTTTTTCTGAATGATTTTCTAAGTAATGAGAAATTTCATGGCACAACACAAAACAAAGTTCCGCACGAGAATTTAAACGCTCCATCAAGCCTAAATTCAACTCAATACATCCATTTCCAAAACATCTAGCATTAACCCTATTTGATGTATTTACTCGAATTTGAATATCCGAAATATTCCTAAAAGTAGGATTGCTCTTACTAATCTCCTGCTGTAAAGTAGCAATCATATCGGTTAATAAAGAAGAAGCTATATAGGTACTATCTTTTACTTTTTGTTCAAGATGTAGTGCTTGTTGTTTGTATATTTTCCTAAATTCTTTTTTATATTTAGTTGTTTTTAAGTTTTCTAACCTATTTTCTACTAAAAATCTGTCATTGAATTTGTCGCTTGTTGAAAGGTAATCAAAAGAAATCTGCCCATATGTAGTAAAAGCAGAAAACAATACTAAGAATAGTGTTAGTAATTTATTTTTCTTTAGACCGCTATATAAACTCATAATAAGTTCTAATCAAACTGAATCATTACACCTTAAACAACAACCCCACATTAAAACTACCCCTAGAGTTTTTCGCAGAAAGATTACTATTGTCTTTAAAAATATTGGTAAAGCCATCCTGAGCATCATATTCAATGTAAAACTCTAATTCATCGGATAAATGCACCTTATACCCAATACCGTATGCCAAACCAAAATCAAAATCATTAAATGCCTCTGTGTGATTCATTTCTAGTTCGTTATCCGTAGCACTCATTAAAAACCCAAAATAAGGACCGAAATTCAAATACCAATTTCGATTAGGGCTGAAATGCCAATTCGCCATTACAGGAATCGTAAAGTAATTAAGATGAAAGTCCACATTTTCATAAACCACATTATTTACCTCATCTTCTAAAAAACCATTCCCCCAACCTTTACGGTCAAAGATCCACTTAGACTTAATACCCCATCTGTCCGAAAAATAATATTCCGCGACCATCGCCACATTATAAGAAGTTACAGCATCTGTGGCATCGTCTTCTGTACTAAGTTGTGCAAAACTCACCCCCGTTCCAAATCCCACTTCAAACGTGCCTTTTTCTTGCACACTTTGCGTCATTTGCGCTTGCGAAGTAAAAAGAGTACCCAAAGTAAGGGCTATAGTAGATAAACTTATTTTTAAAATTTGCATGATATTTTGATTTTAACGTGAATTATTATTTAACCAACTTCCCTTCCAACTCTTTTATACGAGCTTCTTGCGCTTCGCTGCGTTTGTTTTGCTCAATTACATAAAGGGTCAATTCCTCAATTTTTTGAAGTAATTTGTTGGTCATTTCAGAGACTTTCAAATCATGCTCTCTAAACTCTTCTGCTGATGGGATTTCTGGCAAGTGCTTGTTTTCTTTAATGTAGCTTTCTACTTCTTTTAGAGGACGTAACTTATAATCTTCTTCAAAAACCCAGTCGGCAGCGTCTTTGAGGCTTACTTTGACTTCTTTTGCCCAAATATGACCGTTTACAGAAAGTTTATTTTTAGGGTCGGTGGTGCCGATGCCTACGTTGCCTTTTACAAATAAATTCCCTACACCTTTATCTGTATCAGCACTTGTTTGATCGTAACCCACCACTAAAGAACTCGTCGGGATTTGAACAGGTCTTCTGCCATCTCCATTTAATTCAATCCCCCAATTTTCTTTGATCTTTGCTTGGGTGGTTGTTCCCCAGTAGATGCCTCGTTCTCCGCCCGCTGTAAAACGAAGACTACCGTTTACCTCAAGTTTGTCTTTTGGAGTTAATGTACCAACACCAATATAACCTGTTTTGTCAATAACCATATCATGGTTTCTATTATTTGCTCTGAAAACTAATCGATCATCAGCATGCTCGTATTGCATTCCACCAACATAATTATCTTGTGGGTCAGAAAAACCAAAAAATGCTTTTTTATCATTTGGCGTTAAAATTGAAATCATGGAATGGTTAGAATTTTCAACAGTTAGGATAGAATATCCATGTGGATTTCCTCCTGAATTCCCTTTAGAAACCAAAAGCCTACTTTTTGGATTAGTTGTTCCAATCCCGACATTACCATCTTTCTGAATCGTAAACTTTGAACTATTCAAATGATTGTTCTTCGTTCCGAAATTAAAATGCAATCTAGAGTCTCCTGAACCCGCTGTGGTTTCTCTAGAAATCGACCAAATATCTGTATTGGTATTCCCATTTCCTTCAATGAAATTTATAGTAGAACCCCATTTGTCACCAGAGCTAGAAACCAAATCCAAAACCGAATTATCCGCCTCAATTAAGACGGTACCGTACTGAGAGCGTATTCCTTGTTTACTTTCCTGAACCTGAAACTTTGAATTGATATTTAAACTCCCATCCACATTAAGATTTCCACCAACATTAGCACTTCCACTCAACCACAATTCTTTAAATTTATGACTGTTTAAACCTAAAGTCTGTACACCTGTGTTTTTGGGTAAGAATCCACTACCGGCAACATGAATGTTGTTTCCAGAATTACTTAAATCAAATCCAGCAGTTCCTAAGCCGTCTGCTTTTCTAAACTTTAAATTACTTCGAATTTCTACATCGCCTTCAAAAAGTCCTCTCCCTGTTACATGAAACTTTTGCTGTGGTGCAATTGTACCTATACCAACATTACCATTAAACAACACAGATAAAGCTTCTTTATCTGAAGTAACTTCATTACTAGTATTTTTAGTTGTTGAGGTAATTGCAAAACGAGGAGCACCCGTACTACTTGACTTCATTTTAAGCCCAACATTCCAAATATCTACATCTAATCGTTGTGCTTTTAAGTTGATTCCTCCATCTTGATTGCCTGCATATGATATTGCATTAATATCAAGCTTAGAAGAAGGTCTTTCAGTCCCAATACCCACATTGCCATCAACTGCTAATTGAGATCCCATAATACGAACACCTTTCGTAAAATCACCTCCATGATTAATAGTTAAAGAACTATCCCAAAGCGGCACTAAAGCACGTTTCCATTTGGTATCTCCAATTTCATAACGTCGCATATAAACATCACCATTCCCTGCGCCAACTTTGAACGAATCATTAAACTGTTGTGTCTGTTGTGCCATTACACTGGCTGATGCAAAAAAAGCAAAAAGTAAAATTCTAATCTTCATAATTCAAAATTTTGAAATACAAATATAAGTAATTGCAATACAGGTTCTTAAGAAATAATACCTTTTTGAGAATATTTAGGTAGATTACCGATTAAAATATCAAAAATAGAACAAAAAATATGTATTTCATCGATAAAAT
>WTKB01000253.1 GCA_011524575.1 Aquimarina sp. | reverse complement strand
ATATACGAAATTTACTAAAAGAGAGTTTATGTATTTGAAGAGTCTTTATAGTTAATGGGTAAGAGCTTGTTTAAAAGGATCTATTTCAATTTAAAACTTATATTTAAGTATAGCTTTTAAAAGAAAGGTGTACCGGGTGTAAAATGAATTTCTTCTATAGCATCTGCTTCGGTTTCTAATCTAGATTCTGTAGCAAATTGTGTCTCATTCCATGAAGTATTAAAAAGATTTTCTATCTCAATTCCAAGAGATACTTGCTTCCAGTTATACCCTGCATTTAAATCTGTGATTGTATAGCCCTTTGCAACTATAGAATTATCTTCATTAGCTGCTCTATCTCCTAAATGCCTCATGTTGATTCCTCCGTAAAATTTTGATGATTTTGAAAGTATATTTAATCCACTTACCCATGTAAATTCTGGAGCTAAAGGAATATAATCTTGACCACTTGGCTCATCTATAGCTCTGGCGTGAGTGTAATTAAGATCTAGATTCCAAAATAACCAAGACAAAGGTTGATAACGACAACTTAGATCAAAACCTTGACGACCTGTTTTACCACTTGGTTCTACAATTCCTGCATCACCTACATAGACAAATTCTTGTTCTAGATACAAATACCAGTACGCCATATTTAATAAAACCTTAGAAGTAGGTTTCCAGATATACCCTAAATCAAAACCATAGGCAGCAGGTAAAGTTTCTTGATTGGATTGCGTAGTAGCTACTCTAGAATCATTGGAATGGAAACTTTTTCCTGATTTAAAATAGAGCTGTAACTCGTTATTAGGATTATATAAAATATTAAATTTAGGACTTACAATAGCTTTATTTTCTGAAAGCGTACGATAAGAATCAGCTAACTGATCATAATATTGAAAATCAAAATAATCCAATCTAATAGAAGGGTTCAAAGTCCATTTATCAAAAATCAAATTAGTTCCGAAATAGACTCCTAAATTGGTTTCATTAATAGCCCCTAATTGTATATTTTGTAAAGTTTGCTGTCTGTTAGCAGTATGGGAAAGTTCGTTATCATTACTTTGATCATTACGTAAACTCAAACCTGCTTGCCAATCTCCCTTAATTTTTTCCGTTGAAAACGGCCTGTTATAAGTAGTATGGATACCATAAATACTTCGATTTTCCTTTTGTCGAATTTGATCTGCATTTACAGGATCATCTAAGAAAAAGGTAAAATTAGAATATAATTCAAAATCATAATTACTGATATATACATCGGTTTTCAATGAAGAATCGTTAGCTAACTTTTTATCATGATGAACTACAAGGTTGGTTCTAGAAGTATTTCCACCTTCTGTATCATCAATAGCCCCAAACCTTGAAATACTTCCGTTAGCAACGGCACGCTCGGGAATCTGACCAGATGCATCCCACTTACTGGTAAAATAAGATAACATCACACTTACTTTATCCGTAGAAGAAAGCCTCCCTGTATATTTTCCAAAAAGATTTGTACGACTGAAATTCTGAGGACTTTCAAAAGCCCCATCAGAACTTAAAAACTCTGTAGCGATATACGCATTATGTTTGGTGTCATTTACTAAATTAAACATTCCTAGTAAACGAAAAGTATCAAATTGACCTGCTTCTAATTGTAAAAGGTTATGATCTATATGCTCTTTGGTTTTAAAATCTACGTATCCTGCGGTAGAAAAATTCCCTTTATCCTGCGTATAAGGACCTTTTGCAAAATCAATTTTGTTTAATGTTTCTGGAATAACAAAATGTAAATCGGCATATCCCTGACCATGAGCATGTGAAACCATATTTACAGGAAGCCCATCTACAGTTAAAGCTATATCTGTACCATGATCAATATCAAATCCTCTAAGAAAAATTTGCTCTGCCTTACCTCCTCCTGCGTGCTGCCCAATAAATAAACCAGGTACTTTTCTCAAAACTTCTTGTGAAGAATTTACAGGTTGTGCTTGCAGATCAACATCTGCAAATACTTGAAGTGCATTAATTTTGGGAGTAATTAAAACTTCTTCCAAACTAACTGTTTGATCTGACATAGTTATTCTTAAACTAGCCATCGTTTTTTTTAAAACTTCTATTTGAGTTTGATAACTCACATGATGAAATTCAAGAGAATCTCCCTTTGAAACCTTGGAAAGTTTAAACACACCCTCTTTATTGGAATAAGTGCTTTCTTGGGTATTTTTATTTAAGATACTTACTTTATCTATGGGTTGGTTAAATAAATTGAGAACAACTCCTTCTAAAGAATTTTGGGAATAAATAAGGCTTGTAAAAAAAATAAAAAAAACTCTTAGTATATTTTTTTTCATATAAAACTAAAAAATGATAACGTACAAATCTAAAAACAAAAAAATGAAAATACCAATTGATCTTTAAAATTGCTACAAAAGCCTATTTAAAATAGAGCAAACGCATAAAATTTATTTTTGAAAAAATGATACTTTGTAGTCAATGGCTTGCAAATCTAAAAGTCTAAAAAATGATTTACTCAAAACACTAAAAATAAAGCATTAACAAATTTCGTTCGTTTGCCCTACATTTAAAAGCAATGCTAACTGTTATTCAAAACCTTAAACTTTTACTTTGCAGTTTGTATATAGTTTAAACAAGTTCTAATACTAATTCTCACTCAAAATAAACATAATAAATCATTCCCTTTTTACTTTCTACTTTATTACAAAAATAAACCATAGCTAAGGCTATGCTTGATTTTTCTAATGCATATAACGAAAAAACCTCTAATTTATTTTACAGTAATTTTAAGAAAGAATTGGTGTAAATCATTTTTTTTTAAATATAGAAGCCTATTTTTTTTAGATAAATTTATCTAAAAAAAATAGGCTTCTATTAAACTACTCCTTAGTATTTAACTACTAGTGCGTATGAATATGTGATGCTTTTACTTTGTAGTCAAACTTTAATGCAGAAGCATTGTGATGATCACTCATTGCATAGTGCTCAAATAAAGTTTTTGGTCCACTCTGGTTAAGCATCATTGCAAAAGTTCCATAATCTCCTCCAGCTTCGTTTTCAGTAGGATTGTTAGGAATTCTTGTAATAGAGTGTGCATGATTCCAACTATCTATTGTTTCTGCATTTGCACCAGTCGAATCCTCTAAATTAAATTCAACCCATAAATACGGATTGTAAATTCTATAGTAGAACTGAGACTCTGTACTTGGTGCTTCTCCATCAACTAATATAATTTTAAAGTAGGTATCACTAATATTTGCTTCAATATCTTCCCACCATGCATCTGCAAAAGAATCTGCTAAATTATACACGTGCTCTTTCATTAAAGTCTCTAAATTTGCTTGTGAAGCAGCCGACATTGCAGAATATTGCAAACCTGTTGTAAAAGATGAGTAATCATAATCCTCACCGTAAGCATCTTGGTCTCCTTCACTCGGTGGCCCAACCACAAGAGCATAAGCTGCATCAGTACTTGATGAAGAAGCATCTAATTCAGATTCAGACATTCCATCATACAATGCAATAACCGCTTCCTTTTCAGCACTAAAAATATTGTAGTCGTAACCTTGTCCAATACCATTCTCCTGATAAAGTGCATCATTCCATTCAGCTGGCTCACCTCCAATAAATGCAGGTACCATAGAAACTGTATCTCCATTCACAAGAAAGTTAATAGCACAGTGGTGACCATCTAATTGGAATCCCCATGAACCATCTGTTGCAGGATCTCCAAACATATCAATAGAATAATAATCTGGATTCCAAGAATCGAAAGGAACATCTACATTTGATAATAAACCTTCAGCTTCTTCTGTGATTAACTTCACTTTCTCATAACCATCTGTACTTAAAAACATTGCTAAAATTTCTTTGAATGCTGTAAGTTGAGCCTCTGATAAATCTCCGTAAGTAATACCATCTCTTAACGTTCCTTCTGTGTTAGGAGTGTTTGTCCATGTAGTAAAACGCTCGTCATCTAAACAATTAGAAGCTTGCTCTAATAAAGTACTTGATAATGACGCTCTAAATGCCACCATTGCTGTACGTAAAGCCTCGATTTCTGTGTCTGAAGATTGAGATGCTACACCTTCTGTTTCACATGAAGAGGTAGAGGAAGAATCTGTAGGTGTAGTAGAACTTGACATCTCGTCATCACAAGAAACATTACATAACAACAAACCTGTAGCTAAACAACTTAAAAATTGATTTTTTTTAATCATTGGATAAAAAATTATAAATTAACTATTGATTACATATAAAGAGAATATAGATGATAATCCTTTTCATAAGAACAGGTAATTTAGACATGTACTTACAAAGAATCTATCAAATATATAAAAAGACAAAAATAAGTATTTTGTAGTACAAAAATATCATTTTAAAGAACACAAATACTCTAATTACTGTATTTTATCGATTATTACCAATGATATAACTTTTTAAGTACATCGTATAGTCAATAAAAACATCTAATAAAAAGCTTTTGTACGTATTAAGTAACTCTATAAAAGTATTCCTTAGGAGTTATATTCAGGTTTTTAATTTTAGATTACTTCAGAGCTTGTTTAAACTCACTACTTCCTGTAATTCTGTTTAAACAAGCTCTAAAAAAAAAACCAGTTAAAATAATTATAATACCTCCTGATTACTTTTAAATGATATGCATATCTGAATATGTAAGTTATTTTAAAGTAAAACAAGTTTATAACATTTTGAACTACAACAAATAAGACATTTAAACATCCTATTAATTGGCATAAAATATTTACACGAAATTATTATCCGAATTCAACTAATTTTATAGGTTATTTGTATTTTTGTCTTTTATAAAACACGAAAATGAAACCACATACAATAACTATTGTTCCAACCTCAAGAGAGAGTATTATTAAATTTGAAACTAATCAATTTTTAACCCCTCATACCAATTATGAGTTTAATAATATTGAGGAAGCAAAATCATCACCTCTTGCCACTGCACTTTTTCATTTTCCTTTTGTAAAACAAATCTTTATTTCTCAGAATTTCGTTGCAATTAATAAATACGACATTGTTACATGGGAAGAAGTACAGGATCAAGTAGCTGAAAAAATCAGTTCATATTTAAACTCTGGTGATCCAATTGTACTATTAGAAAAAACTAAAGAAGAGACTACAACTAAAAAAATCCCTATTACAGTATATGCAGAAAGCACCCCAAATCCTGAAGTACTCAAATTTGTTGTTAATCGAAAAATTGTACTTGAATCTATCGAATTTAAAGAAGGTGCAGATGTTTCTGCAGCTCCATTAGTAAAAGAATTGTTTGCCTTTCCTTTTGTAAAACAATTATTTTTAGATAATAATTACATCTCGATTACCAAAACTAGCTCTTTATCGGATTGGTCTGAAGTAACCAATGAGCTTCGAGAATTTATAAAATCATACCTTGAGCAAGGAAAAGAAATAGTGACTTCTGAAACTTTTCAAGCTAAAACTACAGATGCACATTCTCAAAACACAACAAGTTTAAATCAAGAAGCGTCAACTTTATCTCAACAGCAGCAACAAGAAGAAATTCCTCAAAAAGAACTTGATTATACTTCTCAACAAATTATATCAATACTCGACGAATATATAAAACCTGCTGTAGCTAGTGATGGAGGTAATATCTTATTTAAAAGCTATGATCCTGAGACAAAAAAAGTATTAGTGATTTTACAAGGTGCTTGTAGCGGATGTCCTTCCTCAACACAAACGTTAAAAAATGGTATTGAAACCATGCTTAAAGAAATGCTACCAGGAAAAATTTCTGAAGTAGAGGCATTTAATGGGTAGACTATTTTAAGAATTTATTTAAGAGCTTGTTTAAAGGTACTACTTCCTGTAATTCAAAACTTTAAGAACTCGGGTCACTTTAAAAAGATTTATATATCTCGATATACGCATCATTTAAAAGTAAAC
>WTKB01000270.1 GCA_011524575.1 Aquimarina sp. | reverse complement strand
TCATTATCTTCACTTTGACCGAGAATAAACAACACCTTTACCCATAAAGCCTCAAAGGTCATATCCTTTACACTAATAACCCCTATATCTTGCCAGATTTTTGAAGAGAAATAAATGGGTTCAATCTTACCAAACACACACTGCGAATACATTACAACATGCTTATCATGGCTAATGACATTTTTTAAACAATCTGTAAACCAAGGAGCACTTATAATGGTTCCAGAACCATAAGCACCAACAATCAATACCTTAAAAGGTAAAGCATTTAAATACTGAACTACAAACTCCTTTGTAATTCCAGGAAACAAATTAAGAACTAAACATTGATTACTCAACTTTGGCAAAAACCGAACAGGTCTATTCAAATTAGGACGTAGAAACAAATTCACATCAAAATTAGTAAGTGTTTCTAAAGATAATAGTACAGGGAAATTTGGTGAAGTATACAAATCAAAACCTGTAGAATTTAACTTAACCGTACGATTTGCTCTAAAAACTTTGTTATTAAAAACAATACCTACTTCCGTGAGTAGCGGATTTACAGCATCTTTACGACAAAGCAAACATACTTTTAATGCAAATAATAAATTATTAACTGCATCAGAAATTGTGTTTTCTATAGGATAAGCTGCACCTGTAACCAAAATAGGTTTATCCAAATTTTGAAACATAAAACTAAGTGCAGAAGCAGTGTAAGACATCGTATCTGTACCATGCAAAATCACAAAACCATCGTAAAGAGTATAATGTTCCCAGATATAAGAACCTATAGATTGCCAATCTTCAAGAGAGATATCAGCAGAATCTTTAATTTTAGGGAAACTATAAAAATCAATTTGCGCCTTAAATTTACCCATCTGAGGTACTTTTTCTAGTAATGATTCTAAAGAATGAGGCTCTAAAAAACCCGTCTCTTTATTCATAGTCATTCCTATAGTTCCTCCTGTATAAAGTAATACTATTTTTTTCATAAATACCTAATAATATACTTATAACTCACTATCTTTTGAGAGCATATTTATAAAAATACTAATAACTTACTATGCATCTAGACACTATAATTTTTTGATGATTAAATTTCTATTAAGAGCTTGTTTAAACTGAATACGAACTGTAATTCAAAAGTTTAAGGTTTTGGTTTACTTTTAAATGATGTACATATCGAGATACATAAATCTTTTTAAAGTGATTCAAGTTCTTAAAATTTTGGATTACAGGAAGTAGTGAGTCTAAACAAGCTCTAATGATTTATTCAAAAACTTGCCAGTCCATCAATAAAGAAAACACATGAGAAAACTGCCCACTCTCAGTGCTACCTATATTTGTAAGTGCGTAATCAATAGAAAAACCTCGGTAATGTACACCTACTCCTAAACTTGGATCAAAAATTACTTGTTGGCTATTATCAAAATTTATCTCGTTTTGAAAATTACCCACACCAGCACGTATAAAAACCATTTTAGAATAATCCAAAGAAAATCCAATTGACGGAGTTATACTAAAAATAGAAGTACTGATAATTGCACTCGATTCAATAAACCTCATGAACATATCTAACTCAAGATCTAAGGAAAAATTCTTTTTCAAATCAAAACTACGATTTACTCCAAATTGTACACTTGGAATAGTAATTTCAACATCGTTTGGAACTTGCTGAGCGTCTAATAATAATTGATAATCTGATAAAGCATTATTATCCTGATCATTATCAACTACAAATATCGCATCATCAATACTCCACGCATTATACGTAGTGGTTAAATCAGATACCTTTAGACCATAACTCCAAGAACTTAGGTTTTTTTTATAAAATAGACCCGCATCAATACCTACACCCCAAGAAGAAGCAAAATCACCGATAATTCTTCTAATAATTTTTACAGTACCTCCAAAACTTAATGGAGATTGCTTATATTTTTTTGCAAAAGAAATAGTAAAAGCATAATCAACAGCAGAAAATCGATTTAAATTAGCAACAGAAACAACAGCTCCGTCATCACCAACTAAATTACGAGTATCTAAAATATTATCAACTCCAAAACGATAAAAAGCAAAACCAACAACTCCAGTATTTAAGGCATTATTTGCAGGAAATTCATTTTGCGTAGTAGCATCCAAAGGCATTGCAAAAGCTGCATAATCGTAATTGGCAATATTAGCATAATAAGACGAATGCATTAATGACAGTTGCTTATCATCAAGCCTTGTGAGTGCTGATGGATTCCAATAAACTGCATTAACATTATCTGTAGAAGCAACAACAGCTCCTGCCTTTGCAAAAGCAGAGGCATCAACACCAATTTGTAAAAACTCATTGGAATAACTGGGTGAGTTTTGTGCTTTTGCAAAAAAGCTAAATAGGGCAATTAAATAAAATAAATGTATCTTTCTCAAATTATCTAGTGCTAATAAATTACAAAGTATTACTTTTTTAAAACAATTACAAAAAGGGAATTCATATTATCTACATCTCTTACTTTTATGAAAACAAAAAAAATCCTTAAACATTTACCTAACACAATCACTTTACTGAATATGCTATGTGGATGTATTAGTAGTTATTATGCTTTTAACAACCAACTCCCTATAGCTGCATTTTTTGTGTTTTTAGGAATATTCTTTGATTTTTTTGATGGTTTTTTTGCACGTATTTTAAACGCTGCAAGCCCTATCGGCCTACAACTCGATTCGCTTGCAGACATGATAACCAGCGGACTTGTACCTGGTATTTTTATGTTTCAACTATTACAAAATAGTGGTTTAACCACAGAGATAGCTTTTATAGGGTTTTTAATTAGCTTAGGTTCTGGATATCGGCTCGCTAACTTTAATATCGACCCCAATCAATCCGATAGTTTTATAGGACTTCCCACACCTGCTAATGCCCTTTTTATTATTAGTTTAGGACTTATTGCATCTACTACAAATAGCCCAGAATTTATTACCAAAGCTCTAAAAGAACCTATAATACTCATTATAATAACCTTACTAAGCACTTATATACTAAATGCAAAATTACCTTTATTAGCATTAAAGTTTAAAACATGGGACGTTAAAACGAACTGGAAACGCTATTTTACGCTTATTGGAAGTATTATTTCTATAGCAATACTAGGATGGGCTGGGATCGCAGTAGCCATACTACTTTACATTGGGGTTTCATTACTAAAATAGTATTTAGAACTTATTTAAAGAACCAACAGGTTACAACCTCTTACATCACTATAATCAAAACGTCCTAAAACCTCAAAAGAACCATCAGGATAAACTTTTCCTAAATCATGGGTAGCAATAAAACTACAAGAATTTACATTGGCAAAGTCGATGATATTAATAGCACCAGTAGTTGCTTTTTCGTTGGATATGGTTAAAGAATTTAATGGATCAGTAACATCTCTAAGACCTACTTTTAACCACGGTACAGTATTAAAAACACCATCACCCTTAGAATAGCCTTGTGAAAGAAGTTCTGTCATGCCGTATTCGCTATGAATGGGAATATCCCCAAAAGCATTTCTATAAATTCGGTGAAGTTCTTCACGAACTAATTCTTTTTTACGACCTTTCATACCCCCTGTTTCCATAACAATAGTATTTTTAAGAAACATTGGAAATTGTTCTGCTAAATCCCATAAAGCAAAAGACACCCCTAAAAGTAATGTTTTTTTATTCTGAGCTTCTTGTTTTTCTAGCACTTTAGACAACTCCTCTAAGTTATTTAAATAAAATCCACTTTCTGGATTTTCTGACTGATTAATAAAATCATTTGCCATATAAACCAATGAAGAACCTTGACGCTCCAAATAACTTGGCAATAAAGCTAACACACAATAATCTTTAATATCTCCATAAAAATAACTAAAACCTTTCCTAAAAGATTCTTTATAAATGCTTAGATCAGTGATATAATGTTTGCTTTTAAAAGCCGACGAAGTGGTTCCACTACTTTCAAAAATTGTTTGCAAGCTAGCTTTACATGAAAGAATCTTATGAGTTTTAAAAAATGAAATAGGTAAAAAAGGAATGTCTTTTAACTCATGCACCTGATTTTTACAAACACCTATGAGATTACAATACTGTTGATAAACAGTACAATTATGGTATTGGTAATAAAACAATTCTAAAGCATGATTTTCAAAATCAATATCAGAAAAATTTCTGCAAAAAGGAATATACTGCATAGGGTATAAATTTAGTTAATTTTATTTTTAAAAGCATAAAAAAAATACAAACATTTGAATACCAAGCAAATATAAATTTAATATATTTGCATACCATAAATTTAAAAAAATAAAATATCATGCCTGATAAAGATCCAAAAGAGATTGTTGATGAAACTAAAGAACTTATGGAAAGTAAAGACCTTAAGCCTGAAGATTTCATGAAATTACAAGGTAATTTAGATGCAATTAGAGATGATCCTAAAGTAAGACAAGAGTTCGATCGCCAAAGACAAGAAAGAAGAGGTGAAAGATCTGATACTGACAATACATTTTTAAGAAATCATAGATCTAGTAGAAAATTCTTTTAGAGCTTGTTTAAACCAAATACAAACTGTAATTCAAAATTTTAAGGTTCTAGGTTACTTTTAAATGATGTACATATCGAGATATATACATTATTAAAAGTGATCTAGAACCTTAAAATCTATAATTAAAAAAGCCAGTAACTTAAAGTTACTGGCTTTTTTAATTATAAATAATTTATTAAAAATAAATTATTCAGCAGCTTTTAATTCAGCCACCCATGTTGGCTCTGAAGTACCACTTCCAGCACCTACAAGTGTATCGTCATTAGTTACATCAGTAAGAATACCTTGTACATCAGTAAATGTATCAGGAGAGTAGTAAGAAGTAACTGTAAGTTTACCTTCTTCTAAGTTTTCACTAGTAACAGCATCCGTTGAATACTTTGCAAAAGTATCAAATCCTGAAAATACTAAGTTCTCATAATTTTGAGTACCACCACCCTCTTTGTAGTTAATTACATTTTCACTAGCACCAAAATCTGTACCTTTAACAATAGTAGCGTTTTTGATTTTTGCATTAGTTTCTGGAGTCTTTGCTTCGTTATCACTATTATTTGACACCTCGAAAGCAGCTTTTGTTACTCCTTCGATGTAAACAGTATCTAAAGTTCCAGAGAATCCGTCAGCAGCATCAATAGAATCATCATAAGCATTGATTACTGCAAGGTTAGAAGCATTTACAGTTCCTCCAAAGAATTCAAGTCCATCATCACCAGCTTCGTAAGCTAAGATATTAGTTACTGTTGTACCAGAACCCACTCCGAAGAAAGAAACTCCGTTAAATTCTTTTGATGCGTTAAAAGTAGCACCTGTATATTCAATTCTTAAATACTCAATAGAACCAGAACTATCTGTAGACTCTGTACCTCCATACTGTAAATTTGCAACCTCAGAAGTTGCATCATCACCTAAGTTTGTAGGAGCAGCACCACAAATTACTAATCCACCCCAATCACCGTTTGCTGGAGTTTCCTCTGCAGAAGTCATTACAACTGGATTATTCTCTTCACCTTCAATAAAGATCTGAGCACCACGAGAAACTGCAATATAAGAAGAAGTTTGACCAGAAGCTTTAATTACAGTACCTGCAGGAATAGTTAAAGAAGCTCCTTCGTCAACGATAAGTTCTGCTGAAAGATCATACTCTACAGAAGCATCTAAAGTAATATCATCTGTAATATGCCCTGTTAAGTTTGAACCTGAAGTGTATTCTGTAGTAGTAGCAGTAGAATTATCACTATCATTAGAACAACTAGCAAATAATAAAGCTGCAGCAGCTAAGATTGATAAAATTGATTTTTTCATCTTATTTATTGATATAAAATTAGTTCATTACAAATTAAATGAATAAAAAATAACCTCAAGTTACCTTGAGGTTATTTAAAAATCCTATAATGTTAAGCGATTGTTAAAATTAAG
>WTKB01000152.1 GCA_011524575.1 Aquimarina sp. | reverse complement strand
TGTTTTTTGTTTTCAATCAAATTATTTTATCCATGTTTAGAAATATATATGATGTCATTGTTGTTGGTGGTGGACATGCAGGTTGCGAAGCTGCTGCTGCTGCTGCAAATCTGGGTTCAAGTGTACTTCTTGTAACGATGAATTTACAGAATATTGCTCAAATGAGTTGTAACCCTGCAATGGGAGGTATTGCAAAAGGACAAATAGTTCGAGAGATTGATGCTTTAGGAGGGTATAGTGGAATTATTAGTGATAATTCTGCTATTCAGTTTAAGATGCTTAATCAGTCTAAAGGTCCTGCTATGTGGAGTCCCCGAGTACAAAGTGATCGTATGCGTTTTTCTGAAGCATGGCGTTTGAGGCTTGAGGCAACTGAAAATCTTGATTTTTTTCAAGCAATGGTTGTTGGTCTTATTGTGAAAGACGATAAAGTTGTTGGGGTGAAAACAAGTTTAGGAGTTGAGATCAAGTCCAAAACGGTAGTGCTTACAAATGGTACTTTTTTAAATGGATTGATTCATATTGGAGAAAAGCAGTTTTCTGGTGGTAGGGCTGGAGAAGGTTCATCTTTTGGAATAACAGAGCAATTAATAGAATTGGGCTTTGAAGCAGGTCGTATGAAAACAGGTACGCCTCCTCGTGTAGATGGACGTTCTTTAGATTATTCTAAAATGATTGAACAGCCTGGAGATGTAAGTCCACAAAAGTTTAGTTATTTAGACGTGACACGTCCTTTAGTAAAACAGCGATCTTGTCATATGAGTTATACTTCGCCAGAAGTACATGATTTGTTACGTGAAGGTTTTGATCGTTCTCCAATGTTTAATGGAGCTATTAAAAGTACAGGTCCTAGATATTGTCCTTCGGTAGAAGATAAGATTAATCGTTTTGCTGATAAGGATCGTCATCAAATTTTTGTTGAGCCAGAGGGTTGGGATACCTGTGAGGTTTATGTTAATGGATTTTCTACATCACTTCCAGAAGACGTACAATTCAAGGCACTTTCAGCAGTTGCTGGTTTTGAAAATGTAAAGTTTTTTAGGCCAGGATATGCTATAGAATACGATTATTTTCCACCAACACAGTTGCAGTATACTTTAGAGACAAAGCGTGTAAAAAACCTTTACTTTGCAGGTCAAATTAATGGTACTACTGGGTATGAGGAGGCGGCTTCTCAAGGAATTATTGCAGGTATTAATGCTGCATTAAAAGTTCAAAATAAGCCTAGTTTTACACTCACCAGGAGTGAGGCTTATATTGGAGTGCTTATAGATGATTTAATTACTAAAGGTACAGAAGAGCCTTATCGTATGTTTACTTCAAGAGCAGAGTATCGAACTTTGTTACGTCAAGATAATGCTGATTTTAGACTCACTCAAAAGTCTTATGATATAGGTTTAGCTAGTGAACATAGGTTGCAAACTACTTTAGAAAAATATGAAAAATCAAATGATTTTATAGATTTTCTAAATACATCAAGTTTTCCTTATAAGGAGGCTAATCCAATATTAGCATCAAAAAATTCTTCGCTAATGAAGCAAACAGATAAAGTTTCTAAAGTGCTTTCTAGGCCTCAAATACAATTGAAGGATATTAGTAGGGTGCCTTTTATTTCTGATTATATAGCATCTAATAATCTTTCTCAAGAAATGTTAGATCAAGCAGAAATTCAGATTAAATATGCAGGTTATATTCAAAAAGAGAAGAATAATGCAGATAAACTTTCAAGGCTTACTCATGTTAAGATTCCTGAAGATTTTGATTATTCAAAATTGAAATCTTTATCTTTTGAAGCTTGTCAAAAACTTACCAAAATCAAACCTGTAACTATTGATCAAGCTTCCCGAATTAGTGGGGTTTCACCAAGTGATATTTCAGTATTATTAGTGTTTTTAGGAAGGTAGTTTAAAGTTTTTTCGATATTTTTTAAGCGTGTTCCACGTGGAACACGCTTAAAAAATATCGAAAAAACTTATTTTATTATGAAACATGTTGTCATAATTGGTAATGGTATTGCAGGAACAACAACGGCAAGACACCTCAGAAAGAAATCAGATTGTAGAATTACACTTATTTCTGACGAACACCCTTATTTTTTTTCAAGAACAGCATTAATGTATGTCTATATGGGGCATATGCGTTTTGAAGATACACAACCCTATGAAAACTGGTTCTGGAAAAAGAATAGGATAGACCTGATACAGTCCAGAGTAATCAAGGTTAATACAGCTAAAAAAGAAATTTTACTTCAAGATATTACCAGAATTAGATATGATGATCTTGTTATTGCAACAGGGTCAAAGCCTCGCATACTTCCTGTTCCTGGAAATCATTTAAAAGGCATACAAGGTTTTTATTTTAAAAAAGATTTAGAAACTTTAGAAATGGATACTATAAGCCTTTTAAAGCAAGAAAAAAAGGCTAAAAGAGTTGTTGTAATTGGGGGAGGGCTTATAGGAATTGAGCTTGTAGAAATGATGTATTCCAGAAATATTCCAGTGACTTTTATTGTAAGAGATGCTTTGTTTTTTGGGAAAACTTTAAGTGAAAAAGAATCCAATTTACTTACCAAACATATTCAATCACATTCGGGTATTGATTTAAGATTAGACACAAATTTACTTGAAATTTTATCGGAACATAATTCTGAAAAAGTTTCTGCGATTAAAGTTCAATTTCAAGATCAAAAACCAGAAGTTATATCCTGTGATTTAGTACTATCTGCTATCGGAGTGCAACCAAATATTGATTTTTTAAACAGTTCAAAAATTGAAGTTTCCAAGGGGGTTTTAGTAGATAATTACCTTCAAACAAATATCCAGAATGTTTATGCCATAGGAGATTGTGCTGAACTAAAAAATCCAGATCCTTTTAGAAATTCTATTGAAGCAGTTTGGTATACGGCACGTATTATGGGGGAAACTTTAGCAAATACTATAGCAAATAATTTTGCCATGAAATATACTCCAGGTTATTGGTTTAATAGTGCGAAATTTTTTGATATAGAATACCAAACGTATGGGAATATTTCTGCTAAAATTCAAGGAGATGAATCTCGTTTTTATTGGGAAGATAATTCTCAAATGAGAAGTTTACAGTTGAATTTTTCTAAAATAGATAAAAGAGTTTTAGGAGTAAATGTGTTGGGGATACGTATGCGTCAGGAAGTTTTTGAAAAATGGTTTAAACAAAATAGAAAAATTGAATATGTTATTGAGCATTTACAAGATGCAAATTTTGATGCTGAATTTTCCAAAGGTTTCGAAGAAGAGGTAGTTTCTTATTATAACAAAAAATACAATACATCTTTAAAATCTCGGAAAAGAAGTTGGAAACGTATTTTTTCAAAATTTTAGAAATACCAATTGGTATTATATAGATTTTTTTCATATTACAAACTTATGCTACAGCGAATACATGATATAAAAATCCTATTAAGGATAAAAAAATTAGGGCTTGTATTATTTCTTAAAGGACTAAGTATCTTTACAGCACTTATTTTTTTTGTGAATTTTAAGGCTTCTAACCAAGAAATTACTGATTATTTTTTGGATCAAAGTATTGATAATGAGGTTTTTGAAGTTAAACTAAAAGATCGTTTAAACCTAATAAATTCTTGTAATATCTTTCAATTTTCTGATGTAATTTCAAACACTCTTGAAACAGTAAATGATAGCTATAAGTCTAATAAACAGTGGGATAAGGTTGTTTGGATAAGTCCACAGCAAATTAGTTTTGATTTAGCGAAAAAAAATACAACTAACTTTATTGTTCAACATTCATGGAAGATTTTTTTCATGACTATTGGTTTGGGGATATTGGGGAGTTTGTTATATATCTATGCTAATGCCGTATTAGAAAAATCAAAAGGAATTTATAAGGGTGCTATATATAAGCATAAAAGTACGAATAAGGGTTGGATAGCATGGCTTACTACAATATATCTAATAGGCTTTTATCTGATTCTTTATTTTAGACCAAATTGGGCTGTAAATTGGACATTTATTATTGATCCTATAAGTGAGTTTCTAAATGGTCAGAAAGCTTCTCAGTGGTTTTTATATGGTTTTTTATATTGTATGGTGATGCTTGTAATGGGAGTACGCATGCTTATTAAATATCAAAATAATAATTATCAGAAAATTCGTACCATCTGTGTTGTATTTTTTCAAATTGTTTTTGCTTTCCTTATTCCTGAAATCATGACCAATCTTGGACTTCCTGCTTATGATTTTAAAAATGCTTTTCCATTAGATTATGATTTTTTCTTTGATTGGAATTTGGATCGATTATTATCAAGTGGTAACATAGGTCTTTTTATTTTAGTTTGGGGGGTATTCCTTACCCTTGTTATTGTTCCTATTTTCGTGTATTTTTTTGGAAAAAGGTGGTATTGTTCTTGGGTTTGTGGCTGTGGTGGTCTTGCAGAAACTTTAGGAGATCCTTATCGTCAGCATTCCAATAAAACCCTTAATGCTTGGAAGTGGGAGCGACTTACTATATATAGTGTTCTTTTATTTAGTTTATTCATGACTCTAGTGGTCTTGTATACTTATATATTTAATGCTAATGAATTTTTAGGTTTTTCTGCTTATCAGGTAAGAGGTTCTTATAGTTTTTTAATCGGTTCTTGGTTTTCTGGAGTTATAGGAACAGGTTTTTATCCCATTTTTGGAAATAGAATTTGGTGTCGTTTCGGCTGTCCACTTGCAGCATACATGGGAATTATCCAAAAATTTAAATCTAAATTTAGAATTACTGTTAATGGTTCTCAGTGTATTTCTTGTGGGAATTGTTCTACATTTTGTGAACAAGGAATTGATGTAAGATCTTATGCACAAAGGAATAAGGATATTGTTAGAGCGAGTTGTGTGGGTTGTGGTATTTGTTCTTCTGTTTGTCCAAGAGGTGTCCTTAAATTGGAGAACATCCCATTAAATTGCTCTTCGTCGAAAAAAATATAGAAAAAGTTGTTTTTTTTTCTTAGTTTAGGAATATATAAAGACTGAACATATGATTAAAAAACTACATTACTTACTATTATTATCTATATCACTTATTTTATTTTCTTGTTCTGAATTGGAAGTTGAATTCAAAGAAAATTCTTTAGTACAAGGTAAGAAAACAGAAATTGTTTCTAGTATGGATCCTACTTATGATTCTGAAAAACTTCAACGTTCTCTTGATAACATTAATACTTTTAGAAGTATGTCTAATACATCTATAAATTGGCAAAACTGGTTTTTATCTATACCTATTGATAACGGTAAGCCTGACACTAAAGCGAAATCTTTATATTATGAAAGTATTTTAGAGGGTTCTTATTCAAGAGAAGTGAGTGAATACTTTAGTTGGAATGAAAGTGAAGAAGCTATTAATTTATTTTCTCAATTTACAGGGTATACCCTATCTGGTTATGCTGCAAAAAATAATGATCAATTTAGCCGAACAGAGTTTCGAGAGTTTTGGAGAGGTAATCAAGAAAAAAGTGATAATTGGTCTATGAATGAAGGAACACATATTTTAGAGTCTACTTTAAGAGTTTCAGAGTGTGAAAATAATCGTGATCAATGTGAGGTTATTGTGGCTCAAATTAACGGGTTCGAAAACGATATAGATGTCGATGATCACAACAATACAGAAACAGTGAAAGTGAGATGGCAGTCTGGTAAACTTATTCTAGAGTGTTACACAAAACCTTTAGAGGGTAAACAACAATGGAGTACAGATTATTTAATAAAGAAAACTCTAGGTGATGTAGGAAATGATATATTTACGATCAAACTGAAAGTAGAAGATGGTGTTCTTTATGTAGCTTTAGTATCAAAATCTAACAATTTAGATACTAAGTTCTCTAAGGTATATGATTATGTATCTAATGGGTATAATTACTTAAGTTACTTTAGGTCAGGTAATTACTTTCCGTATTCAGATAATTATTTGGATTATTCAAATGTATTGATGTATGGGTTAAAAACTATTCACTACTAGTTATTTAGAATATTATATATGTTTTTAAAACATAAAAAATGCATAACATTTTTTTATGACATTTATTTTACTTAACATTGTTACTGTTTTAACATATATATTAATTCTTTATTATGAAAATCGGAGTACCTAAGGAAATTAAGGCTAATGAAGGTAGAGTTGGAATGACACCTTCTGGAGTGAATGAAATGATCAAAGCGGGTCATAGTGTTTACATTCAGCAAAATGCTGGTGTGATGAGTGGCTTTAAGGATTATGAGTATGTAAATGTTGGAGCAGAAATCCTTGAAACTATTGAAGAGGTTTATGCTATTGCAGACATGATTGTAAAAGTAAAAGAGCCTTTAGAGAAAGAGTATTCTTTAATTAGAGAGAAGCAAATTGTATTTACATATTTCCATTTTGCTTCTTGCCAGCCACTTACTCAAGCAATGATCGAGAGCAAGGCAACTTGTATTACTTATGAAACTATTGAGGACAGAAATGGAACTTTACCACTTCTTACCCCTATGAGTGAGGTTGCAGGTAGAATGTCTATCCAACAAGGTGCAAAATATTTAGAAAGCCCAATGTCTGGAAAAGGAATTCTTCTTGGTGGTGTTCCAGGTGTTAGACCAGCTAATGTACTTGTTTTAGGAGGTGGAGTAGTAGGTACTCAAGCTGCTAAAATGGCTGCAGGACTTGGAGCTAATGTAACTATTATGGATATCAATGCAAACAGATTACGTTATTTAGATGATGTAATGCCTGCAAATGTTAATACAGAGTTCTCTAGTGAGTACGCTATTAAAAAAGCTCTTAAAAACGTAGATTTACTTATTGGAGCAGTTCTTATTCCTGGAGCTTTAGCACCAAAATTAATCACGGGAGAAATGTTAAAAGATATTCCTGATGGATCTGTAATTGTTGATGTTGCTGTTGATCAAGGAGGATGTTTTGAAACAACAAGAGCTACAAGCCATAAAGAGCCTACTTATATCATTGATAATGTAGTTCACTACTGTGTTGCAAATATACCAGGTGCTGTACCTTATACTTCTACTCAAGCGTTAACAAACGTTACATTACCATATGCACTTAAAATTGCAAATAATGGATGGAAGAAGGCTTGTAACCAAGATGAAGGATTAAAGAAAGGATTAAATATTGTAAATGGTAAAGTAGTTTATAAAGCTGTTTCGGATACTTTTGATTTACCTTTCCATAATGTAGAAGAAGTTTTCTAACAAAACTTCACTAATTATATAATCGAAAGATTTTATTCATCTTAGATTTAAAAACTGGGGTAGAATATCTATTCTACTCCAGTTTTTTTAAAAAAATCTAGTATCCTTACTTAAGCCTTAAAACAGAGGAATCTATTAGGTTTGTTCCTTCAAAAATATTTACCATATAGGTACCTTCTTCTAATTCTTCATCTGGATTTGGTTCTATAAAATCACAGATAGTAATTGATTTATTAAGGTATCGAAATTTAGATACTTTACTAAAAGAAAGTACTCCTTCATTGGTTTGTAGCTCATATTTACCTCCTGATAATACATTTTTTAAAGGGGTTATAACTTGAATATATAGTTCTTTTTGACCAGGATCTGTAAAAGTATTTGCAGAAACATCATAACAAACTTCTATACCATTTGCTCTTTTTGCTTTAGTTACTTTAATAACTTTATTAGTGCTTTTAATTTTAACGGCATTGGTGGTGATATTTGATATATTGATACGTTTTGCTTCTTTAAAAGCAGTTTCAAGTTCTTTATTTTTTTCAATAATTGCTTGTTTCTTTTCTTCTATTATTTGAGTTTGTTTTATAGTAGCTTGTTTCTCAGTAGTAATGCTATTTATTTTTGAGTTTAATTGGTTTTTTTCTAATGTTAGTTTTTTATTAGCCGCAACAAGTCGTTTGTTTTCTTTCGAAAGTGCGTTAAATTTATTCTTAAAATAATTTCGTTCTTTTTTTAATTTTTCTAACAGTTCGTTATCAGGTTCTATATTCTTAATAGAATCTAATAGTTGTGCAATACGCTCTCTTTCTGCAAGTATTTCATCTTGACTAGATGTATTTTCAGATAGTAGTCGTTCGTATTGTCCTTGTACTGCCTTTAGTTCATTTTCAGCCAAGCTTTTTTCTTCAATATAGACACTTTCTGCTTTTTTTGCAGCTTGAGTTTCCTTATAGTATTTGTAGCCAAAAAAAGAAGAGCCTAGTAAGGCAAGTAATAAAACTGCAAATAATATATTTTTTAAATTAGATTTTTTATCTGACATTATTTTAATAAAGTTAGTATGAAGTGAATTGTTTTTTTGGTTACAAAATGCTCTTTTTCAATTCAATTAAAAAAAATCACTTCAGTATTTTAAATTATAGTATGGGTAATTATTATTACATTTTAGAACTTGTTTAAAGGCACTACTTCTTGTAAACTAAAACCTTAAAATTTTGAATTATAGTTTGTTTAAGCAAGCTCTTAATGTAAATCGTGATAGGTTTAAATAAATTATTAAATCTGTGAAGAAGGTACTAATTTTTACATAGATTTCAAAAACTGATAAATATTCATGAATTAATACAAACTTTTGGATTATAGAAAGAAGTGTGTTTAAGCAAACTCTTATACCAATTCTTACTTAAAATTACCGTAATAAATCATTCCTTTTTACTTTCTATTTTATTACAAAAACAAACCATAGTTATGGCTATGCTTGATTTTTCTAATGCGTATAAAGAAAAAAAACTCTAATTTATTACAGTCATTTTAAGCAAGAGTTGGTATTAATTACCTAATTCTTTCGCTCTTAAGTAAGCTTTATCTATACCTTCTTCAATATTATGGCTAATATTATGGCTTGAAAAACGCCTTAAGGCAGCTTCGGTTGTACCCCCTTTTGAGCTAACTTGGTCTATAAGTGTTTTTAAGTCTAATGATGACTTTGAGTATTGTAAGACACTTCCAAGAAAAGTATTTACAGCAATTTCTTTAGCTTGATCTTTATTAAAACCCCAAGATTCTGCTTTTTTACTTAAAGCTTCCATAAAGTAAAACACGTAAGCAGGTCCACTTCCAGAAAGTGCTGTTATTTTATCTATTTGGTCTTCATTATCTAAGGCGATAACAATACCTGTACTGGAAAGAATAGTGATTACTTTTTCTCGCTCAGAGCTATCTAAACCTTTTGAGGCAACAAAACCAGTAACGCCTTTTTGAATTTGAGAAGGCAAATTAGGCATTGCTCTAGCAAGTTTAGTAATTTGTGGTAGTCCTTTAGATAATTGATCTAGGGTAATCCCTGCCATAATAGAAACCACTACTTGATCAGGTTGTAGATAGCTAGAAATTTGTTTAAAAACATCTATGGCTACTTGTGGCTTTACGGCAAGTAAAATATAATCTGGTTTTTGAGCGGCTGAAGCTTTCTCAAATTCTTCATAAATTTTAAATGAAGTCTCAGATTCCAAACGGGCTTTTGTATCAGGATTTTTTTCTGTGATAGATACTTCAAATTCAGCACTATTTTCTTGTAAGGCTAGAGCATAAGTAAGCCCCATATTACCTCCGCCAATAACGTTAATATGTATTTTTGACATAATTATAAATTATAAAGTTTGGTCTGGTTCACTACGCTTATCCCACTTAATATCACTAAGTACAGATGAGGTAATTCCTATAAAAAAATTCCATGAGTTAACCGTTCCAAAAGGTACCCAGTTAAAACTCATTTTCCAACTTTCTAAATCTCTTTGAAATCTAAAGTTAGTATAAGTTACTTCTTTTGTTTTTATATTCAGTCCAGAAGATATTCCAACTTTCCATCTTGGAGCAAGTTCAATATCTGAGGAAAAATTAATGGTCTGTGAGGATATTTCAGATTGACGCCGTGCATTACTGTAACGCAAGGAATAATTAAATTGAAATGTCCAAGGAACTTTAAAGTTATAGAATTTTTTAGCACTTAAGTTATCAATTTGATCTTTACTAGAAGTGGTTAAGTTTGAATTTGTAAAAAGCTCCCCATTTCTGATGTCTGTACTAGATCCAAATAGATTGTCAGGTCGACCTCCATTTCTAAAAGTTTCATTATCAGTCTTTTTATCAGTAGCTAATTCATTATTATTTTTACGAGAAAAGTCTTTGTTAGAAAAACTATAACTAAAATCAACGGTTCCTGAAGTAAGTCTAAATAAGCTTCCTCCGTTATTAATATTCAGTTTTTCAATGCGCTGGTTATTATTATTTAGAGCATAAGGGTCTAGTGCACCTCTGAAATTTAAATTGAGTTTTTTTACAATAGGAATACTTCCTGAAAAACTTATTGGAGACAAACGCAGAGAATCTGCTTTGAAATTGTAACTACTCCTAAAATTTAAAGCATTTAAAATATTAATTTTTTTTACGTCCTGTTCTTCGTTATTTGACGGATTCGTCTGTTCATTTTCTTTTTTAGAACGCACTTTAGCCTCAAGGGTATTATTAATGGAAAAATTTAGGGAACTTCTATCATTTAAACTAGGACTCCCATAAAAACCTCCTGTAAAACGAGAATAGTCCACTACTTCATCTTCTATATTTAAATTAGAATCACCTGGTATGATGTAGTTATCATAATATTGGTCGAAAGAAGGTGTGTAAGAATAACTTATAGAGGGGCGTATCACGTGCCTAATTGCTCTAATAGCTTTATCTTTTTTAAAGTTTAAATTACCGTAAAGAATAGTTTTAAGACTCGAATTGAAGTTATAGGTTAAAAACCGATCAAAACCTTTGTTTAAAAATTCTTCAACTTGGTTTGTTGTGGCATCATAGTTTTGCTTTACAGTTTCAAAAACCCAGTGTTCACGAAGGCTACTACTTGCTGTAAGGCTCAGGTATTTTAATAATTTAAAATTAGTACTTACAGGAATCTGATGAGATACACCAAATGCGGCATCTTCAAACATTTCTGATTTCAAAAAGTTATCATCATTAGTTGCTATTCGGCTTTCTGCCCTTGAGGTTAATTGTAGGTTGATATTTCTAAAAACTCCTTTATTTGTACCCCTTTTGCTTTTAAATGGGTAAACACGGTCGGTAGATAAATTTACAGGAACGTTTAAATTTATAGATTCTGTATTTGTATTTTGACTAATTCTTAGTGAAGAGTCGATATTTATACCAGGAGTGCTACGAATAGCATAAGAGTATGCTAAGCTTGAGCTTAATTCGTTGTTAAGTTCTGCTCCAATATTTGATTGGTTTACCGAGTTTCTAAAATATTGACTTGATCCAAAGTTAATACGTGCATTAAAATTAGAATTTGGATTGGCTTGGCTAGCTCTTCTGTGAGACCATTGAATATTATATTGTGTACTTTTAGAAAAATCCGAGAGACCACGTTCACTATTAATATTATTTTCAAATCTAAAGTTCAAATTTCCAGAGTATTTATACCTTTTTTTATAATTCGATTCTACACGAATTGCATAACTGTTATTTGTCGAATAATCACCTAAAAGACTTAAATCTAAATAATCATTGATGGCAAAATAATAGCCTCCATTTTGAAAACTAAATCCTCTAGCATCACTATCGTTAAAGCTTGGCATAATTAATCCTGATGTAGCTTTGTTTTGTAGTGGAAAATAACCAAAAGGAAGTCCAAGAGGGGTGGGCACATCAGCAATGTACATGTTTACTAACCCAGTAACGATTTTCTTTTTTGGAATAAGTTTAATACGTCTGGCATAAAAATAGTACTCAGGATCTTCAAGGTTTTCAGAAGTGGTAAAACGTACATTTTTCATAAAAATGACCGAATCATTCTCTTTTTTAGTCACTTCGTTATAAATATTAAACCCTTCTTGATTGGTTTTAGAGTTATAGATTAATGCCTTTTGGGTTTTGAAATTAAATCGGATACTGTCAGGTTCTATATTATTTTTTTCCTGTTGAAATAGTGGCGTTTGGGTATATTTTTTATGGTCTTCAATTCCGTAAGCCTGAACTTCTTTTTTGATTTGATTGAAAATAATAGTCCCAGATTCTAATTTTATATCATCATAATTTATTTTTGCATCATCAAAAAGATGGATATCCGAACTTTTACGATTAAAATGCAAGTAGTCTTTAGCTTTATAAACTACATTTCCTTTTAGAGCATTTTTCTTTTTATCAACCTTAATACTATCCTTTGGTTTTGGTGGTGTTAATTTTTGAGGTTTAACATCTAAATTTTCTTGACTGTGAAGCCCAAAAGTAACAACACTAATCAAAAAAAATAAAAGAATAGTAAGATGTCTTGATTTTTGCAAACTATAGCAGGTATTAATAATTTCGTAGAAAAAAGCTAAATTAAACTATTTTTTGGCTTGGTATTGTTCTTGATTTAAAAAAGTAAATTAGCAAGTTGTTTTTATGAAAAAAAATCTCAAAATTATACAATTTATTTTTATACTGGTATGGTGTACTGTTTTATACAGTAAGTCGCCTCAAAAAGAGCCTTTAATTACTGCCAGACCTTTTACTGTAGTTCTTGATGCAGGTCATGGTGGTCATGATTCAGGTACGAGAGGAAATGGGTATAGAGAAAAAGATATCGCTCTGGATATCGTATTACAAATAGGGAATCAACTCGAGAAAAACTCAAGCATAAAGGTACTTTACACACGTAAAAAAGATGTTTTTATTCCTTTGAATAAACGTGCAGAATTCGCCAATAAAGCAAAGGCAGATCTTTTTGTTTCTATACATTGTAATGCTCATAAAACTACGGTGTCAGGTACGGAGACTTTTGTTTTGGGACTTCATGCAAATCAGCGTAATTTTGAAATTGCAAAAAAAGAAAATGCTGTAATTTTATTGGAGGATAATTATAAATCTAAATATGATGGTTTTGATCCCGGTAAGCCAGAGTCTATTATTGGACTGACCTTGATGCAAGAGGCTTACTTAGATAAAAGTTTAAGTGTAGCAAGTTTGGTACAAGAAAATTTTAAAGAGCAATTAAACCGTGTGGATAGAGGGGTTAAACAAGCGGGTTTTTTGGTGTTACATCAAACTTTTATGCCAAGTGTACTTATTGAAACAGGTTTTCTAACCCATAAAAAAGAAGGCAAGTATTTAAATTCATGGAAAGGAAAGCAAGAAATTTCTAAATCTATTGCAAAGTCTATAGTTCAGTACATGGATAATATTTATACAACCACTGTAGATAAATCTACAAAATCTACAACTCCTCCTCAAGATAATAAAAGGGCATCATCAACTAAAAATCACTCAGTAAGTAAACCAAAAGAGGTAGTTAAAAAAGCACCCATCAAACATGAAATTGAAAAGGAAGTATCAAATGCTTCACAAGAAATTGTTTTTAAAGTACAGCTTTTTGTAGTTTCGAAGGAAATTTCTAAAAGTTCAAAACTTTTTAAAGGACTTTCTCCTATTTCAAAAATTAAGAGAAAAAGTGGTGTGTATAAATACTACTATGGAGAAACAAGTTGTTATCAAAGTGCTAAAAATAATCAAAAGCAAGCTCGTAAAAAAGGTTTTAAAAGTGCTTATATAGTAGCTTTTAAAAACAATAAAGCTATTCCTTTAACTACTGCTTTAAAGAAACTATAAGTTTTAAATTCATGGCGTATTAATAATTTTGGTAACTTTGGATTTTAAAGATTTGATTTTGAAAATTTCCAGAGAACTGAAAGCTGCTGTAACTGTGCTCACAGCTGTAATATTACTTATTTTTGGTTATAATTTTTTGAAGGGCAATAATTTGCTTTCTAATCAAAAAACTTTTCATGTTGTTTACGACAATATAGAAGGGCTTAATAGTGCGTCTGTAGTTACCATTAATGGGTTACAAGTCGGTAAAATTTTAGACATTAAGTTTATTGATAAAATAGGGCGTTTAAAAGTAAGTTTTAGCGTTGATACTGATTTTGAGTTTGGAGTAAATAGTATTGCAAAAATTTACAGCTCAGGACTTGTTTCAGGAAAAGCACTTGCCATTGTTCCTGAGCAAAGCCCAAGTGTTATGGCAACTGATGGAGCCGTGCTTACAGGAGAGATAGACGAGGATTTAATGACCTCAATTTCTCAGAAAATAGATCCATTACAAGTCAATTTAAATGCACTTCTTTTAGAGACGCATACAACTATGAAAAATCTTAATCAGTTATTAGGTAAAAATAATATTTCAGATTTTTCAAAAGTTTTGGAAAACCTAAATCAGGTTTTGGATAATAGTGCTTCATTAACTAACAATATGAATCGCTTAGTGCTAGATAATCAGTTAAAAGTGGCTCAGAGTGTCAATAATTTTGCGGCAATTTCTGAAAATACCAAAGAACTTTCAGAAAATTTAACTAAATTAGAAATTAACAGTCTGGTAACTAAATTAGATCAATCTTTAAGTTCTGTGCAAAATATTCTAAAGTATTTGGAAGAACCTAAAGGATCTGTAGGTAAATTATTACAAGATCCTGCATTATACACTAACTTAGAAGCATCTTCTAAACAATTAGAATTGCTTTTACAGGATTTCAGACTTCAACCAAAAAGATATGTTCATTTCTCTGTATTTGGTAGGAAAGATAAAGAAAAAAAGGAACAACTTACAGACTAAAAAAGCTTAAAATATAATTTCCGAAACTATGGAATACATTGATAATATATGTTTTGCGTTAGTATTTATTACAGGTATAACGTTTTTTACTAAAAGTATTCGTAAAATTATCAGAAATATAAGATTAGGGCAATCTATTGAACGTTCTGATAATCAAAATATACGATTGAAGAATATGCTTAGAATTGCGTTTGGACAATCTAAGATGGTTAAAAAACCAATTGCAGGTTTTTTACACCTTATTGTATATATAGGTTTTATTGTTATAAACATAGAACTTCTAGAAATTATTATCGATGGTCTTTTCGGAACCCATCGTGTATTTGCTTTTATTGGTACTCCTTATAATTATTTAATAGGTGCTTTTGAAGTTTTAGCATTTTTAGTACTTGTTGCCGTTGTGGTATTTTGGGTACGCAGAAATGTTATTAAAATTAAGCGTTTTTTAAGTCCGGAGATGAAAGGTTGGCCAAAATCTGATGGAAATTTAATCTTGTATTTTGAAATTGTTTTGATGCTTCTTTTTTTAACAATGAATGCTTCAGATTATTTATTACAAGCTCTTGGAGCTCCTCATTATGCAAAATCAGAAGGTATTATAGGAGCATTTCCAATAAGTAAAACATTCATTGTACCTTTACTTTCTTCTTTTGATATTTCTTCACTTATTGTTGTTGAACGATTAAGTTGGTGGTTACATATTGTAGGGATTTTAGTGTTTTTAAATTATTTATATTTTTCAAAACACTTACATATTTTACTTGCTTTCCCAAATACTTATTATGGCAACATAGCACCTAAAGGAAAATTCAGAAATCTAGAAAGTGTAACCAATGAAGTAAAGTTAATGATGGATCCAGATGCAGATCCTTTTGCTACTCCTGATCCTGCAGAAACTACCAGTGATAATGTGCCAGATAAATTTGGAGCTTCTGATGTAATAGATTTAAATTGGGTGCAACTTCTTAATGCTTATACCTGTACAGAATGTGGAAGGTGTACATCTGAGTGTCCTGCAAACCAAACAGGTAAGAAATTATCTCCTCGTAAAATAATGATGGACACAAGAGATCGTTTAGAGGAAGTTGGGAAAAATATAGATAAAAATGGTAGTTTTGTTCCTGACGGAAAGCAGTTATTAAATGACTATATCTCTAAAGAAGAGTTATGGGCCTGTACGACTTGTAATGCTTGTGTAGAGGCATGCCCAGTAAGTATAGATCCATTATCTATTATTAACGAAATGCGTACTTATTTAGTTATGGAGGAAAGTGCTGCTCCAACAGATTTAAATAACATGATGAGTAACATTGAGAACAATGGAGCGCCATGGCCTTTTAATCAAATGGATCGCTTAAATTGGTCAAATGAAAAGTAGTTAAAAAAAAACCATTTAAAATCAGTATATAAATTTTTAATATTATGAGTAACAAAGAAGATTTAGGAAACATCTTAAAAGACAAAATAGAAGATGGTGAGTTGGTAAGTCCTGTTTTACCTGAGGGTGTCAAAAATTATCTTATTGATATAGATGGAACTATTACAGAAGATGTACCTAATGAAGAGCCAGAGCGTATGGCTACTTGTGAGCCTTTTCCAGATGCGTTAGTTACACTTAACAAATGGTATGATCAGGGGCATCGTATTTGTTTTTTCACTTCAAGAACTGAAGAACACCGAGAAGTAACAGAGACTTGGTTGAAGAAACACGGTTTCAATTATCATAGTTTACTTATGGGTAAACCAAGAGGAGGAAACTACCACTGGGTAGATAATCACTTAGTAAAAGCAACACGTTATACGGGTAAGTTTACTGATTTAATCGAGAGACAAGTAACCATTGAAGTGTTTGATGACGGTGCTCACGATTAATTCCGTATTACCAAAATTATAATACCAAAGGAGTTTTTGAAATTGCTTTAATAAAAAAGTAATAATTATTTATTAGATTAATTTCAAAGGTCAATTGGTACAAGATCTATCATACAAGTTTATTTTCTTAGCTTGTATGATAGTCTATTTTGATACTATTAAAATAAAATGGTATTAAACAACAAGCTCTAATCAAGATTACATAAAACCCTGTTTAAACTTATTACTTTTTGTAATCTTTTTTGTTTCATTTATTATTACTTCAAGATCTATTTATGAGTGATAACATACTACAAGTTCAGACGCTGGCACAATATGTGGCAGCAAATAATAAATTACCAGAGGTTCTTTTTTGGGTAGGTTGTGCAGGTAGTTTTGATGACCGAGCTAAGAAAATTACAAAAGCATTTGTACGAATTTTAAATCACTCTAAGGTAGATTTTGCTGTTTTAGGTACTGAAGAAAGTTGTACGGGAGATCCTGCTAAACGTAGTGGAAATGAATTTTTGTTTCAGATGCAAGCCATGACTAATATAGACGTTTTAAATAGTTATGGAGTTAAAAAAATTGTAACAGCATGTCCTCATTGTTTTAATACTTTAAAAAATGAGTATCCCGAATTAGGGGGTAATTATGATGTAGTGCATCATACTACTTTTTTAAAATCTCTTTTGGATGACGGACGTTTAAAAGTTGAAGGAGGTTCTTTTAAAGGCAAGAAAATTACTTTTCATGATCCGTGTTATTTAGGTAGAGCTAATGATGTGTATGAAGCACCACGAGAATTACTTCGTAAACTAGAGGTCGAACTCTTAGAGATGAAGAAATGCCGTCAAAATGGATTGTGTTGTGGGGCAGGTGGTGCACAAATGTTCAAAGAACCTGAAAAAGGAAATAAAGATGTTAACATCGAACGTACCGAGCAAGCCTTGGAGTTGCAACCTGAAGTTATTGCAGCAGGTTGTCCTTTTTGTAATACCATGATGACTGATGGTGTGAAAAATAAAGAGAAAGAAGCTGATGTATCGGTAATGGATATTGCAGAAATTATTGCAAATGCCAAAGATTTATAAATAAGTTATTAACAGTGTGTACAAAGTTTTTTAATAATTTTATTAGAAAATATATTGCATTTTTATTTTTTAATTAAAAAAAAGCTTTATATTTGCAAACGCATTCAGGAAATATTTCTTGTTTACCACTGGGAGAAATGGCAGAGTGGTCGAATGCGGCAGTCTTGAAAACTGTTGAGGGTCACACCTCCGGGGGTTCGAATCCCTCTTTCTCCGCT